>JAZRLT010000064.1:0-10704 GCA_045646995.1 Eubacteriales bacterium
ACACCCATTTTTCACGTTTATTCAGTTAGTTTGGCAATATCATTATATCACCTGCGGTATCGCAAGTCAACAATAAGTTACAAAATCCATCGTGCGATTATAGTTGAATCGTTTGGCGTTTTGTGATATAATAAATTTGCAGTTTTTATTACAACTTATCCAAAAGAGTGTTATTATGGAATTCAATGAGAAATTACAGGAACTGAGAAAACAAAAGGGCATCACCCAAGAAGAGCTTGCGGAAGCGCTTTTCGTTTCGCGCACCGCCGTTTCCAAATGGGAATCGGGTAGGGGATATCCGAATATCGATTCGCTTAAAGCGCTTGCGAAGTTTTTCTCGGTTACCGTTGACGAGCTTTTGTCGGGTGACGAATTGCTTGTCGTTGCCGAAGAGGATAATAAACAAAAAGAAAACCGGTTTCGTTCGCTCGTTTTTTCTCTTATTGATATAAGCGCACTTTTACTTTTCTTTCTTCCGTTCTTTCGCGAAGGAACTTACGGTGTTATAAAAGAAGTTCCGCTTGTTTCGCTATATCTCGTTTCGCCCTATATAAAAGCGATATATATCGCAGTCGTAATCGGAATCGCGGTAATAGGAATATTGAATTTTATTCCTAAATTACGATTGAATCTGTTGTCGCTCGTATTCAGCGTGATAGGAGTTCTTCTATTTATTGTCAGCCCCCAACCCTACGCCGCCGCGTTTTTGTTCGTTTTCTTGGTTATCAAGGCGGTAATGCTTATAAAAAAGAGATGATACGAAAAGTATTATCGCAGTTTGTAGACAAAGTCTACAAACTGGACAGGGCAAGAGAAACGAAGTGATTTTCGGAGAAATGCGAGCGTCGGCGTAGATAACTACGACAGTCGAGCATTTCTTCGGAGTTCTTGGAAATACAATAATAAATTCAATTCCTTATATAAAGAGAGCAACACAACACGTTTAAGAAGTGTTGCCTTTTTTGTTTTTGATTTTCTTCCAAGAACGTAAAGCGCGAGTTTGTCTTCGCTCTGCGATGATACGAAAAGTGTCGCCGATGTGAAAAAGCGTTTCTTGATAATAATAACACCTTCCTTTAAAGTGGTTTCAGTACACAAAAAGGAAGGTGCTTTTTTATGAAAAAATTCAACGCAAAAAATCTTATTCTCTCACTCTCGTTTCTTTTACTGTTTATCGTATGGACGTTTTTGGTTGAATTCATAGACGTTCAAAAGATCGGTCCGCTTGATTCCGAGGTCGGGTTTGCGGTCCTTAACGGCTTTATCCATAATCTTACCGGTGAGAATCTATCGCTCTATACCCTTACCGATTGGTTGAGCATAGTCCCGATATTGTTTGTTTTTGTCTTTGCGCTTATAGGTCTTATTCAATTAATAAAAAGAAAAAGCCTTCTAAAGGTTGACTATGATATATTGGTTCTCGGCGGCTTTTATATCGCTGTGTTTGCGCTGTATGCGCTATTCGAGGTTGTGGTTATAAACTACCGTCCTTTGCTTATAGAGGGTATTTTGGAGGCTTCCTACCCGTCCTCGACGACTATGCTTGTTCTTTGTGTTATGCCGACTGCGATTATGCAATTAAACTCGCGTATCAAGAATAAAGCGCTTAAAATGTCGGTTCTGTCCGTCCTCACCGCCTTTGTCGCCTTTATGGTCGTCGCAAGACTCCTTTCGGGCGTCCATTGGCTTTCGGATATCCTCGGCGGTGTTTTGTTAAGCGTGGGTCTTGTTTATGGATATCGGTTTTTTGTGAGTGCGCAAAAACTTGAAATCTTGAATGATTGATGATATAATAACAAAAACGGAGGTGGGTGCGTTGACTCGCGAGGATGCGTTATATTTCGAAAAACTATTGAGATTCGGTTATTTGGACGAGTATGAAGAATGGATGAATTCTTGTTTGCAGTCGGAAGACCCATTGAGCGATATTGTATTGGAATTATCCGTTTGCGCTTCGGATTTTAATAAAACCATATCGGTATTACATAATTATTGCGCCTCTCAAAAAGCAGACGAATCCGCCGTTTGCGATAGACTGAGATTGTTCTTCAAGGATGCTTATTATTCAAACAGGATGACCAAAGAAGAAATAACGTCTGTTATGTATAGTTTGGCTCGAGACAGCGGGTATCCCTACGATAACGATTGCGATTCGTGGGAAAGTATGTATTACTTTCATTATTATCTTCCGGAAGCCGAAGAGGGATATATCACAATGGAAAGCTTTGACGAGGCCTTTTTCTCGTATCTTGATGATGGCATTCCTTTTGACACTGATTCTATTCGGTCAAAAAATAACATAACTGTTATTCACGCGGATAAACCGTCGTTTTTCGATAGAATCAAGAGTTTCTTTAAAAGGTGAAGCGTAAATGCAAGAAATCATCGAAGCGTTTTTTGAAATAGTGTTCGAACTGTTCGGCGAAAGAATTGAAGATAAGATACATGAAGTACCGAACAAGGCATTGAGAATCCTTATATGGATTTTAATCATATTTTCTATTGTTGCATTTTTGATCGCGGTGCCCTATTTATGGTATTACTGGCTTACAGAGAGATGACAATAACAAAAGGACTATGACATTTCGTGTGTCATAGTCCTTTTAAAATAATTTGCACCAAAGCATAAAACAAGGCAAAAAGAAAACCCCGAAAACCGTGATGGTTTCGGGGGTGTTACGTCAGTCAAGAATAAAACTGTTGAGCTGACCGTTGACAGTGGTCACTTCGCCGCTCATGCCGATTTCAAATCCTTCGTACATTTCGCTGTCAACGGAAAGCTCGAATATTTCGCCGTTGTCCTTTTTTAAGGTAACGACGTACCATTCGGTTGCCGTTAGGTTCTTGCTGCCGACCACTTTAGTTCCGCAGGATAGGTCAATAACCTCTGCGTGGGTTGTGATTACTTCGCCTTCGCTGTTGATATATTCGTCAATGTCTGAATCGGTTTGCTTTTTTGCTTTTGTTTTTTTATTGCCGAAGATAACAACGCAAATAAAAGCCAAAACAACAATACCTAAAATTATTTCAAAGAAATTTTCTAAAGTCATAGGATTATCCTCCTTTTTACATATTGTATCATACCGTTATTTGAAAGTAAATGATAAAAAACAAAGAGTCGGTGAAAACCGACTCTTCCATATAAAATTCGTAAATGAATCTTTTTGTACGTTCTGCGCCGTATCCAACTGCACAAGAAAAATTATCTCTTGGAGAACTGGGATGCACGACGAGCTGCTTTGAGACCGTACTTCTTTCTTTCCTTCATTCTGGGGTCACGGGTAAGGAAGCCTGCCTTCTTAAGAGCAGCACGGTTTTCGTCGCCTGCCTGAAGGAGTGCACGAGCAACGCCGTGACGGATAGCGCCTGCCTGACCGGAAACGCCGCCGCCCTTAACGGTGCAGATGATATCGAACTTACCTTCGGTCTTGGTAACGCCGAAGGGCTGAGTAACGATCATTTTGAGAGTTTCGAGGCCGAAATATTCATCGATGTTTCTGCCGTTGATGGTACCGTTACCGGTACCGGGGATAAGACGAACGCGAGCAACGGAGCTCTTACTTCTGCCGGTGCCGTAGAAATAGGGAATAGCGGATTGATAGTTCATTGTGTCGTCCTCCTTACTTTACTTCCACAGCGATGGGGTTCTGAGCCGCCTGCTTGTGTTCGCTGCCGGCATAAACCTTAAGTCTGCCGAAGCTTGCGCTGCCGATCTTGTTCTTGGGAAGCATACCCTTAACTGCGAGTTCAACAGCCATTTCGGGCTTGGTAGCCATAAGAGTGCGGTACTTAACCGACTTGAGGCCGCCAACGTAGCCGCTGTGACGGTAGTAGTGCTTCTGGTCGAGCTTCTTACCGGTAAGAACTACCTTAGAAGCGTTTACAACGATAACGCATTCGCCGCAATCGATGTGAGGAGTATATTCGGGACGGTGCTTGCCGTTGAGAATAGTTGCCGCGAGAACAGCTACCTTACCGAGGGTCTTGCCTTCAGCGTCGATAACGTACCACTTGCGTTCAACGTTCTCTTTTTTCAACATTGTAGTGGACATTTGTTGAGTTCCTTTCAAATAGTCATTTTTTCGTACTTGCCCATTATAACACAAGAAACTTTATTGTCAAGTACTTTTTGAAACTTTTTTCGTTTTTGGCTATGTTTTTTGCGATTTTCTCGTTTTTTCTCTATGTTTTAAGATTATGGAGTAACGTTTTTTGTTTTCGAAGCCTCGAATTTTTCTGAAAAACCCTCTTCGATGAAATTTATTGTATACTCATAACCGACCTTTTCGAGCTGAAATTTGAGCTTGTCGAGCGAATATCCGTAGCAATATGCGTTATCGCCGACAAAATAAGTAACCGTGCTTGCATTGATTATCGCCTCGGGGCAATCGTCAACGATACCCGTATAATAATTTCTCGCGCTTTCGGGGTCGGGGAAGGACACCTTCTGCCTCATACCGCCCACAACTCCGTCGACAAAATAATAGTCGTAGGTATATTTTATACTCTGGCTTTCGCTTTTTGCGGTGACAGAATATTTTGATTTAAGAAAGGTATATTTTTCGATTATTTCATCACGCTCGGGACGTATATATTCGATATCGGATTCGTCGCTTGCGTCGCTTTCCGCTTGGCTGACCTCGGGGGTGTAGGTACATCCGACGAACGAAAAAACCAAAAAGCTACATAATAATATAATGCTTATAAACTTCATAATTATTATCCTCGAAAGGTATTGACAAAAGCATTTCGCGGTGCTATAATTCAAACACCGAACAAATGTTCGGAATGTACGGACGTCGGACAAGCGGTTAGCTCCATCCGCCCCGACGATAGGAGAGAATATTGCGGAAATGCATCCGCCGTAATATTCGTTATTATTTATATTTTTGGAACGAAAGGCTGGAAAATGGATTACAGAGAATACTCAAAGGATCTTTTATTAAGGAAAAAGCATCTCACTTCGGCGTATACCTCGATTGTTGCCGAGATTGAAATGCTTGAAAGAGAAAAAACCGCTTGCAAGGTTGCCGCTTCGAATAACGGTGACGAAAGGCTTTACGAGGAACGTCTTATAAACGTTCTCGCCGATTTGGAGGATTGCCGATTCCGACGCTCGGTAGTCGAGCGCGAGCTTGTTAAAATCGAAAAGGGAATGAACTCCTTAAACGATTACCATCGCGACATCCTCGAGCATTTTTTTATCGAGCGAGAAAGCGACGCGGTTGAAATTCTTATGACTAAATGGTTTAAGGAGCGCTCGACGGTCTATCGCGATCGGGTTCGCGCTCTCGAGGATTTTACGCGTTCAATATACGGTGTTGTCCAGCTGTAAAATCGCTCTCGGTTAAACCTATTTTATAAATCAAATCGTTTTTTTCTTGGTGTCTTGCCGTAAGGGCGCTTATGCCGTGAGCGTCGCTGCCGAGAAAGAATTCTACACCCGCCCGCTTGCAGGCATCGAAAAATCTGCGGTAGCAGAACTCGGTTCCCGCCTCGGGCGGGATTCCTTTTAAAACGGAGAGGTTTGCCTCGACGACGATTCCCGCTTTTTTAGTGGCTTTTGCGCATTCGTCGAGCATTTCGTCGGTTATATATGAATATACCGATTCTACGTATTCGGGGGTGTCGCCGATAGGATACATCGGGTGTGCTATACCGAAGAACAGTTCTCTTTTTTCGTGACGGCACAGTGCAAGGAAGCTTTTTACGAGGTATTCTGCGTGCTTTTCGGGATTGCCGACGCATTCCTCGGGAAGAACAAATCCGCGCATATGCGTGTGCGAATGGGGGACGATCACGTAATCAACGTATTTACGGCCCTCTTCGCCCAACCCGAGAATGAGGTTGGCGAACTCGCCCTCTGCACCGAGAAGTATTCTTATACCCTCGACGTTTTCAATCTCGCGTCTTCTATCTGCGAGTCGTTCATATCCTTGAGGCTTGTACCAGTCCGACACACCGTCGACGGTCAAGTCCCAAGCGTGATCGGCAAATCCGATAAGAGTAAGTCCCTTTTCCTTAGCCGCCTTGATATAATCTGCGATAAACGCGTCGCGGCTTCCGCAGGAGGAAAGGTGGGTATGTATATGAATGTCGTAGTTTATCATAGCGTTATCCAAAATAATATTCTTCGTTCTCTTCGTCGTAAAGTATAGTTTTGACCGAGCTGTTTCCGTCGGCATAGTTAAAGGTATATTCGGTTCCGTCGGCTTCGTAATCGAAAACGATAGTCATATCGCCGCAATCAAGCTCGGGATAATAGTGAACGAATATGCTTCGCTCGGGACGTTCGATGCATTCAAGTATCTGAAGCATTTTGCCGTCGCCGTCGGTAATATCTTCTACCCAAAACGAAAGTCCGTTTATGGTCGTTTTGTGGATTCCGTCGGACTCGTCGTATACTATCTCGCCGTATACGAGCTCGACGCTTCTTCCGTCCTTCAAAATGAGCGTGAGATTTCCGTTCTCTTCGTTATTTATAGTGTCGAATTCGGTGGAGTATTCACCCTTGCCGTTATCATAAAAGGTATATACGCCGTGCTCGACCTTGATTTCCTCAAGCTGTGTGGGCTCGGAGGATTCGGATACGCCGAGACTTTCCTCGGAGGTGTCGGACGAGTCGTTCGACGTTGATTCGTCATTTTCCGAAACGGCGTTCGAGTGGTCGGTTATAGGCTCGCTTTTGCCGTCGCCGTCGGAAATCGCTTCTTCGGCCGAACAGCCTGAGAGTATAAGTAATATTAGCGATAAAATAATTGCGAATATTTTCTTCATAATGGTTTTAACCTCCTTTGATTGACGGGGTTTTCACATATCTGAATATCGTTTTCGTGTTATGAAATATATTATTGCCGAGGAAGTGGCACCGCCCAATATATCGATAATACAATCGCGTACTTCGGGGGAACGTCCCTCGGTTATACGCTGGGCGATAAATTCGTCGCCGACTGCCGTAATAAGACAAACAGAAATCGCGAACACAGCCGGATTTTTTGCTCCGAAGAACAACGCCGAAAGGTAAACGAGCCCGCCGAGGAGAAAATATTCGGCGAAATGAGCAAGCTTGCGGATAATAAACGACATATCATCGCTGTTTGCCTTGATACCTATATCGTTAAGGAATTCGACTACACTATCGACGATACCTCCGCTTTGCTCGCTTGATACCTCGGCAGTCTTTAAGGAGTTCGAGAAAATAAATACTATCAATGAAAGTGCCAAAATTGCGAAAATGACGGCGAAAAATTTATTTTTATTCATTTGCCATCATCTCGTCGGCAGCTTTGAGAACGGTATCCGTAATGTTCAAGCCACCCAAAATTCTTGCCAACTCATTTCTTCTTCCCTCACGGTCCAAAAGCGTTACGTTGGTGACAGTGCGGTTTTCGTCCTCTTTTTTGGAGATTTTGTAATGCGAATCAGCCTTAGCGGCGAGTATTGCCGAATGGGTAACACAGATAACCTGAGTTTTACCGCCATCGGACGCACGCTTGAGGCGAATTCCTATCTTTTCACTCGTGCTACCCGATACGCCCGTATCGATTTCGTCGAAAATAAGAGTTCCGATAGATTCGGTGTCGGCGAAAACGCATTTTAAGCAAAGCATGATTCGCGACAATTCACCGCCCGAGGCAATCTTTGCCATAGGCTTGGGAATTTCTCCCTTGTTTGCGCTGATAAGGAATTCTGCGTCGTCTCTGCCGTCGCGCTCGAATTCCTTTTGCTCGATACGTACCTCGAATGTAACCCCCGGCATATCAAGCTCGCAAAGCTCTTCGGTAACGCGCTTACATAAAAGCTTTGCCGCGCTTACTCTCGTTTCGGTGAGTGCATCGGCGCGCTTTTTCATTTCAGCTTCAGCAATATCGAGAAGCTTGGTAAGGCGCTTTATTTCCTCTTCGCTGTTTTCGTTTATATCTAATTCGTTTTCCCAATCCTTTAAAAGCTCTGAAAACTCGTCGGCGTTTGCGCGGTATTTTGCTTCAAGCTTACGTATAAGCTCGAGCCTTGTTTCGCATTCGTCGAGTAGGATTTGGGTGTTCTCGCCGTCGGTTTCGGAATATTCCTTGACGCTTTCGGCGATATCGATTATTTCGTATTTTATGTTTTCAAGTCTGCCTGCAAGGTCGTTAGCCTCGGGGATTATGTCCGATAATGCGTTGACTGCGCTTAAGGCTTCGTTTATCGATTCGGATGCCGAGCCCTCGCGGTCGTAAAGCGAGCTGTACGCTTCGCTTGCGCGCATAACTATTTTTTCGCTGTTTGCAAGCCTCTTGCGTTCGGCGATAAGCTCTTCCTTTTCGCCCTTCTTGACGTCGGCGGATTTGAGCTCGTTGATTCGATAACGAAGCATATCGAGGCGGTATTCGCGCTCTCTGCTGTCCTCGTTAAGCGCGTCAAGCTGTTTTTTAATATCTCTGCGAGTGTTGTAGCTTTCGGTATATAGCGAAAATTCCTCGGCGTTGCCCGCGAAGGAGTCGAGCATATTTAACTGTCGTCCCTTGTCGGCGAAGGCTTGGGTATCCTGCTGACCGTGAATCGAAAGAAGAAGCGACGTAGCGCCTCTTAAACGGGAAAGGGGAACCGAGCGGCCGTTGATCTTCGCACCGGATTTTCCGTCTCGGGAAATACGTCTCGTTACGGTAACGGTACCGTCTTCCTCGGGAGAAATCTCAAATTCGCCTAAAGCCTCGGTCAAATGCTCATCTACCGAGAAAATGCCCTCGACGAGAGCCTCGTCCTCGCCCGTGCGAATAATGTCTTTGTCGCTTCTCGCACCGCAAAGAAGCCCTAAGGAATCGATAATAATACTCTTACCTGCGCCTGTTTCGCCCGTAAAAGCACAAAAACCGCCCGACGGCTCTAACGAGAGTCGTTTGATAAGGGCGATGTTTTCGATGTATATTGATTGAAGCATAATTATTTACCTATGAGCTCGTTAAGCTTCGCGGTTACCGATTCGGCGGTAGCGTTGTCGCTCGCAACAACGAGTATTGTGTCGTCCCCCGCGAGAGTTCCGATAACGCCGTCAAGATGTAATGCGTCCAACGCCGTGCCCGCCGCAGAGCCCATACCGACGTGGGTTTTGACTACGATAAGGTTGTTTGCATAAGCGACAGAGGAGACCGTTTGGTGAAGTATGGAATGAAAATTCATTCCGCTCGACGCGTTGGTTTGAATGGCCGAAGGGTCTCGGTATTTGTTAACACCGTCCAAGCCGACGGATTTTTTTATACCTAACTCGCGTATGTCGCGCGATACCGTCGCCTGAGTAACGCGGAATCCGCACTCGGTGAGCATCGCTTGCAAAACCTCTTGACGGTCAATGTCGTGTTTGTTGATAAGCTCAAGTAATTTAATTTGTCTTGAATTTTTCATATCAAATCAGCGTTACGGCGCTACGGATCAACTCATTTTCTTGTAGAGGATCTCGTAGAACGCGTCCTTTTTAAGTTTTATAAGCTCGAGCACGTTTTCCGAACGTGCTACTCTTACTATGTCGCCGTTGTTAAGCTCGCATATCTGACGTCCGTCAGAAAGAAGAATATTGTTTCCCTCCGAGCGGTTGCGGTCGATTGCCTCGAGAATTGAATTCGGGGAGAATACCATAGCTCTTGCACTGAGGCTGTGAGGGCATATCGGGCATACGCATATAGCGTCGAGCTTGGTGTCGATAATAGGTCCGCCCGCGCTCATGGCGTAAGCGCTCGAGCCGGTGGGGGTAGCGATGATAACGCCGTCTGCGCGGTAATCACAAACCGTAGCGCCGTCGCTTCTCAATTCGATAGCTGCGATTTCGCCGTCGGCGCGTCTTGAAATGACCGCTTCGTTAAGCGCGGTCGATTCGGCGATTATTTCGCCGTTGCGCTCGACCGAAATATCGATAAGCATACGTTTTTCGGTGGAAAAACCGCTTTTTAATGCAGAAAGCATATATAATTCGCTGTTTTCAAGTCCGCTCATATATCCGAGAGTTCCGAAATTGATCGACATGATCGGAACGTTCTTTTCTTGGGCGAGCCTTGAGGCCCTTAACATAGTTCCGTCGCCGCCGAGTGCTATTACAGCCTCGAATTCGCCGTTGCCGTGTTCGGAATAGCGTTCGGATCGAATGCCGTTGCTTTCGAGTACCGCTTCGACCTCTTTTATGTTATTTTCGTCGGTTGCGCCCTTTGCGCTGGGGTAGAGAAGTACTTTGCTTACCGTCATTAAAATCACTCTTTACTAACGTACTTTAATAAATAGCGCGAGATATTCCTTGTTACCGTCTCCGCCCTCTATCGGCGAGTCGGTAAAATCGATTCGTTTAAATCCGTTCTTTTCCGCTTCCTCGTCGATGCGGGAAAGAATTTCTTTGATTATCCTGCCGTTGCGGTCTTTGACGATACCGCCTTTTCCGATGTTTTGCTTTCCTGCCTCAAATTGGGGCTTGATAAGCGTTATCATTTTATTACCCTCGGAAAGTATGTCCGCGCAAGCGGGGTATATAAGCGTTTGAGAAATAAAGGAAACGTCCATAACGATAAGGTCGATGTCTTTGTCGAAATCGGTCCTTGATGCATTACGCGCGTTGAAATTCTCCATCACGTAAACGCGTTCGTCTTTTCGTAACTTTTCGGATAATTGAGCCGTTCCTACGTCTACCGCATATACGAATTCGGCGCCGTTTTGTAATAAACAATCGGTAAATCCGCCCGTAGA
>JAZRLT010000065.1:0-7566 GCA_045646995.1 Eubacteriales bacterium
AAATCGGCACCCGAAGCTGTACAAGAGTACTGCGAGAGGTGCCGACTTTTTCATAGCACAAAAATACAATAATTCCTTAAAAACCAAACCCTTGAAGCACGAAGCAACAAATAAAAAAGAACGCACAATAGGGATAAATCCTTTTTGTGCGTTCTGTGTTATTATGCTTAGCGCGAGAGCTTATTTACCTGTCGTTGAGCCATAACAAGACGGTAATAACGCCCCTTGTTTCGCATTAATTCGTCGTGAGGTCCAATCTCCTCGATTTTACCCTTTTCGAAAACGACTATCTTTGTTGCGTTTCGAAGCGTCGAAAGTCGATGGGCGATAGCGATAGTCGTACGTCCGCCCGAAAGTCGCGATATAGCTTCTTGAATCTGCTTTTCGGTCTCGGTATCAAGCGAGCTTGTCGCCTCGTCGAGAATAAGTATGGACGGGTTACGCAAAATCGCGCGGGCGATAGCAATTCGCTGTCTCTCACCGCCCGAGAGGGTATGACCGCGGTCGCCGACGTAGGTGTTGTAGCCGTCGGGCTGACGCATAATGAATTCGTGAGCGTTGGCAAGCTTCGCGGCGCGGATGACCTCGTCGCGCGTTGCTCCCGATTTCGCATAAGCGATATTACTGTAAATAGTGCCGTTAAAGAGGAAGGTTTCCTGAAGAACGACACCGATTTTAGAACGGTAAGAATGCTGGTTGATGTCGCGAAGATCGATTCCGTCTACCGAAATGCTTCCGTCCGAAACGTCGTAAAGACGCAAAACAAGGTTCGCCGCGGTGGTTTTACCGACACCGCTTCGTCCGACGAATCCAACCATTTCGCCCTTCTTAATGGAAAGGTCGATATTATTAAGAACGTTTTCACTTTCGTCGTATCCGAAGCTTACGTTTTTAAACTCGATGTCGCCGTTTATGTCGCCGAGAATCATTCCGTCGGCGATATGGTCGGTCTTTTCGTCCAAAAGCTCGACTATTTTCGAAAGCGAGGTCGTCGCTCTCGCGATTCTTCGGGGAAGGAACGCCATCCAGCGTATAGGCTCATAAACGAGCGCGACGTAGGAAAGGAATTGTACCAAGTCGCCGAGCGCGAATTCGGCGTTGCCCGAGGTTATAAACGAGGGATCGCCGACCAACTCTCTTCCGAGGAAGTAAAGCACGGCGTATTCGCCGACGCTCAAAAGGAAGGAAGCGAAGGGCATTATCATATTCCAAGTAAGCTCATTTTTCTTACTTATGTCGGCGATTTTTTTCGCCGCCTCGTCGAACCTCGATTCCTCGCGTTTTTCGGTACCGTACGTCTTGACGACTCGCATACCCGAAAAAACGTCGTGCATAAGCGTTCCCGCGTCGGACTCGACCTGCCATTGACGGTGGTAGAGCTTATGGGTGAATCTTTGGATGACTCGGAAAAGCAAAACGAGAAGCGGAACGGGAAGTATTATAATTATCGTAAGCTTCCAGTTAAGCATTAAAAGCATAACCGCAACTGCGGAAAGCGTAAGCGCTTGCTGAATAAGATTAGGTACTAACCAAGTAATGAATTCGCGAAGCTCGCTTGTGTCGCCCGAAACTCGTTGGATAAGCTCACCCGCCGAAATCTTGTTCAATCCCGAAAGCGAAAGCTCTTGGATTTTCTTATAAACATCCTCGCGGAGCGATAAAAGCATATCCCTTGAAACATCCGCGATAACGCTTCTTCTTATGCAGGCTATCGCCGACGTAAGAAGTCCGAGCCCCGCCATAGCGAGGATTATCCATATAAATCCGCTTTTATCCTCGGGAGGAGGCGACGCGGCGATATAATCGTTTATTAAAATTTTATTTATCATAGGAAGAACTATCGCTATCGCCGCAACCGATATGAGGCAAAGCGTTGCGAATAAAAGCTTTCCTATATGGGGCTTCATATAAGGTATAAGCCTTGCGTAAAGCCTTTTTTTATCGAGACAATGGCGACAGGTCGAGCTTCCCCGTGCGTAGGGCTTTCCGCATTTCGGGCATCGGGGTATAAACGGGTTGGGTATCTCGCGGCCCTGTCTTGCAGCCTCGAGCTTTTTTGCTGCGGCGCGAAGCATGCTTTCCATACGCATTTCGCTTCGGCAAAGCTCTATTCCGCCGTCGTCGCTGTCAGATTCGAGCGAGACACAGCCCCAATTCTTGACGAATCGGATCTCGCCTAACGTATCGAGCGGAATTATGCGTATTTCGGTATTTTTATCGTCCTTAAGATAAAGCTTACCCTCCGAAAGAGCGCAAGCGCCCACGACCTGTTTGTTGTCAAAGGACAGGTCGTAAGGGAAGGTATACGCTTTTTCGTTTCCCGAGGCGGTCTTTAACTCGGCGATTGTAGCCATAAGGAGCGCCTTCTCGGGGCTTTGCTTCTTTTTCATTACAAATACAACTCTATTTTCTTAAAGCTTTTTCTGTCTAATTCTGCGACGTCGTTAATGCGGTAACGGTTTCCGTCTACGTCGCTTATAATAAGAGTACCGTTGCCGACGCGTGCGATGTTTCGATAGGTGTCGTGCATCGAAAACGACATTTCTCCGCGGTCGGTCTTTACCTTCCAAAAGGAATATCCGAGCTTTTCCTTAAGTGAATGGATTTTTTCGATAACGGGGCATAAATATTTTCTGTTGAGCTCGTTGTTGATGATATCCTGCGATTCAATGGGCAAATCCGAAATACGGCGTATCATCGCGAGCTCGCGTCCGTCCTTGTCAAGCACCGAAATATATTCGTCGGGGGTTTCGAAGGGGAAGCAGCGGTGGAAGAAAACTCTTCCGAGGTCCTGTTTTTCGAAAATCTCTTCGGTAACCGCTTCCAAATCGTCGCGCTTTTTCGGAAGAACCGCTTCGAGCGCGGGAAATCCGTTCGAGGTAAGATAAAAACGTGAGTTTTCGGAATTAAGATATATTACCGAAGCAAGGTCTAAATAATTTTCATTCATAATAAATCACCTCTGAATTCCGATTACTCTATTCCGACGGTTTTTAACGCTTCCGCCTGAAGCTTATAAAGCTTATAATAAACGCCCTTTTGCTTTAATAATTCTTCCGCCGTGCCGGTTTCCGCGACGCGTCCGTTTTCGATAGCGATAAGGTTGTCGGCGTTGCGAAGAGTAGAAAGGCGGTGGGCGATGATGACCGTAGTGCGGTTTTTGGTCAATCGGTCGAGCGCGGCTTGGATGCTTCGTTCGGTTTGAGTATCCATAGCGGCGGTCGCCTCGTCGAGAATAAGTATCTTCGGGTTGCGAAGAAGAGCGCGAGCGATAGAAATTCTTTGCTTTTCACCGCCCGAAAGCTCCTTTTTGCCCAATCCTATCTCGGTATTGTATCCGTCGGGATATTTAACGATAAAGTCGTGAGCCGAAGCGGTCTTCGCGGCGGCTATGACTTCCTCTCTCGTCGCATCGGGTCGGGCGTATCGGATATTATCGAGAATGCTTCCTCGGAAAAGATAGGTTTCTTGGGAAACTATCGCGATATTGTCGCGGAGATATTCGAAGGGAAGGTCTTTAATATTGACTCCGTCGATATATATAGCGCCCGTCTTGACGTCGTAAAGACGGGTAAGAAGGTTTGCGAGAGTGCTTTTTCCCGCGCCGGTCTGACCTACTATGCCTAAAGTATTGCCCGCGGGTATCGAAAAGCTCACGTCGTCGATGACCTTTCGGTTTTCCACGTAAGAAAAGGAAACGTTACGGAACTCAACCTCGCCCTTGTTTTCGGCGGGTATAATCGGAGTCTTGGACTCGCGTACGTCGGGCTCGGCGTCGCGTATCTCGAAAAGACGCTGGATAGCGTTAAGAGTCTCGCTCCACCAGTTAGTAACGTTAGCCAACTGCTCGATAGGACCGTAAATAAGCGAGAAATAAGCAACGAACGCCATCAAACGGCCGTAGCTCATATCGCCCGTCGCGTTCATTACCTGCCATCCGCCGACACCCCATACGACGTAGGAGCCGAGTCTTAAAAGATAGTGGAGGAAGGGGAAAACGCGGGAATCGAATTTAACGATATCGGTTCTCGCCTGAGCGACCTCATAGCTTCTTACCTCGAAGCGCTTAAGCTCTTCATCCTCTCGCGAGAAGGTCTTTACAACGCGCATACCGTTTAAAACGTCCGAAACAAGGCTGTTAAAGGCGCGGTGCTTTGAATAATTCTTCGCGTGGAGCTTATCAAAAACGTTAAAGATGATCTTAAACGCGCCGAAGAAAAGAGGAATAGTTATAAAGGTGTAAAGTGCAAGAACGACGTTTTGGCTGAGCATAACGCCGAGGATTACCAAAAGCTGGATAACGTTAAGCACAAGGAACGGGAAGCCGTCGCAGAAAAACCAATAAAGCGTAAGACTGTCGCCGTTTACCTGAGTCATAAGTCCGCCTGTTTGGCGGTTGGTGAAAAACGCGAGCGAGAGATTGCTTATCGTGTTAAAAATAGTCTTTTTAAGATCGTAAGTGACGTCGGCGGCAACCGTACCGCTTATCGCGCCCGAAAGAAGATTTATAAAAAGCGAAAGTATTCGTACGCCGACTATAAGAAGGACTATTCCCAAAACGTCCATCGCCGTCGAATCGGCGTTCGAAAGAACCTTATCGTATAAAAGCTCATTACTTATGTAAGGCGTAACCACCCCGAGCGCGGCAATAAGTCCGAACGAAAGAAGAATAAGGAGAATTGAGCGCTTATAGCTGAAAAAGAGGATCGAAAGACGCTTTACAAGCCGCGCCTTGTCCATACAGTGAGGACATACGCGAAGCTCCGAATCGGGATAACGGCGTCCGCATTTTTCGCAAACGTGCTGCTCAAAATCCTCGTCGATATATTCGCTTTCGATAAGCTCTCCCTTTTCTTTAAGGTCTTTTACTGCGCGGCAGAACACCGAAGCGCCGTGCTTGCAGGCTGAGGAAAAGTTGTATAAAAGCTTGTCCTCGCCGTCAATTTTCGCTACTACGCGTCCCGTTGAAATAAGCTGTTCGGCTTTCGGAGGCTCGAGATCGGAAAAAGCAAAGGTTTCGAAGCGCGAAACTCGGAAATCCTCCTTGCGTACGCTGTCGCCCTCGAAATTACGTCCCGCCGACGAGAATATAAGAATACCCTCGGCTATCGCGAAGCGGTCCTTGAGTATCATAACGTAGCAATCGCCGTTTGACCCGTCAAGTCTTAAATCCGAGCGCAGCGAAATGAGGACGTCGTCTTTAACGATGCCCTCGCTCTCGAAATATAACGATACCGAATCGGGTATCTTGTCGACAAAAATTCTTTTCACAAGACGCTCCGGAAGAAAGTACAAATTTACTTTTTAATGATACAACAAAAATCTCCCAAAATCAAGCGTTGAGAATTAAATATAAGCGATTTTTTATTCCCCAAAGGTATTGAAAAACGCGCTCTTTTGTGATAAAATATCTCCAAATGAATTTTTGGAGTAGTGTGTTATGGCAAATATAGCAATACTTGGCTTCGGCGTTGTCGGAAGCGGAATATACGAGGTTATAAGCCGTTCGATGAAAAAACCGCTTTGCGACGTTAATATTAAATATATTCTTGACCTTCGTACCTTCCCCGAGCATCCTCTCGGAGACCGCGTTACGACCGATTTCGATAAGATTCTTGCCGACGAAAGCGTAAGCGTCGTTGTCGAAACCATGGGCGGTACCGGTGCGGCTTATAAATTCAGCCTTGCCGCGCTCAAGGCAGGTAAAAGCGTAGTTACCTCCAATAAGGCTTGCGTTGATAAGTATGGCGCTGAGCTTGAATCTGTTGCCGCTGAAAACGGCGTCGTTTATCTTTACGAGGCGAGCGTCGGCGGCGGAATCCCGATAATCGCGCCCCTTAACGATTGCTTCGCGGGCGACGATATTCTTCGTGTTGCGGGTATTCTTAACGGCACTACCAATTATATTCTCACCCATATGCAGTCCGAGGGCAAATCGCTCGAGGAAGCTTTAAAGTCCGCTCAGGAGTTGGGCTTTGCCGAGGCTGACCCCCACGCCGATTTGGCGGGACTCGATGCCGCGAGAAAGATCGCTATTCTCGCGGGTATTGCGTTCGATAAATATATTTCTTACGAATCCATTCCCCATATCGAGGGTATCGAAAACGTTACGAGCGAGGATATCCGACTTGCTGAGGAAATGGGTTGTGTTATCCGTCTCGTTGCTCTTGCCGAAAAGATCGGCGACAACAATGCGCGTATTCTCGTAGCGCCGCACCTTGTAAGCAACCAAAGCCTCTTCCACGCTATCCGCGAAGCGTTCAACGCCGTAAGCGTTATCGGCTCCTGCGTGGGCGAGGTCGTATTCTACGGTCAGGGTGCAGGCTCGCTTCCTACCGCGGCGGCTGTTTGCGGTGATATCGAGCGTGCGGTAAGCGGAAGAGCAAAAACCACCGTTCGTAAGGAATGCGAAAACGGATTTATTCTCGAGGGCGAGAGCGGAAAATTCGTAACGTTGCCTAACGGTAAAAAATATCGTTACTTTGAATAATTCTGTTAGCCCCTAATTTTTCGTGAATATAATAAAAAAGACATAAGTGGTGGAGTCTGTCATAGAGCCTAACGGTTCTATTTATGTCAAAATTTGTTCGACTATCGGCAGAACCATCCTTGTTTAAAGGGAAGGTTCTGCTTTTTTATCAATAACGAGGTAATTATTATGAGAAAAACGAAAATCGTATGTACGATCGGGCCTGCCTGCTCGAGCGAGGAAATGATCGAAAAGATGTGCTTGGCGGGAATGAACGTAGCGCGTCTTAATTTCTCCCACGGCAGTCACGACGACCATAAAAAACGAATAGATATGATAAAATCGGTGCGCGAGCGTCTGAAAATGCCTATCGGAATTCTTCTCGATACTAAGGGCCCCGAATACCGTATCGGTATTTTCGAGAACGGCAGCGTTGAGATCGAACAGGGCAGCGAGTTCGTGTTCACCACCGACGATATTGTGGGCGACGGTAAACGCGTTTCGGTAAGCTACAAAAAGCTTGCGAGCGAGCTTGAGGTCGGCGATACGGTACTCGTAAATAATGGACTTGTTATTTTCAAGGTCAAGGCTATCGACGGAAACGATATAATCTGCGAAGCGCTTAACGGAGGAAAATTAAGCGACCGTAAGAGTATGAGCTTCCCCAACAAGGTGCTGAAAAGCGAATATCTCAGCGAACAGGATAAGAACGATCTTCTTTTCGGCATATCACAGGATATCGACTTTATCGCTTGCTCGTTTGTATCTCAGGTAGAGGATCTTAAGGCGGTTTCGGAATTTATTAAAGCCAACGGCGCGAAGGGTATAAGCCTTATCGCAAAGATAGAAAACCGCGCGGGTATCGATAATATTGAATCGATCTGTACCGAATGCGACGGCATTATGATCGGTCGAGGCGACCTCGGCGTCGAGGTGCCTTACGAGGAGCTTCCCGCGATCCAAAAGCAGCTTATTACCAAATGCCGACTCTTGGGTAAGCGCGTTATTACCGCGACCGAGATGCTTGAATCTATGATAACCAATCCTCGTCCCACAAGAGCGGAGATTTCCGACGTTGCCAACGCCGTTTACGACGG
>JAZRLT010000066.1:0-16374 GCA_045646995.1 Eubacteriales bacterium
CCCCGACCCAAAAGGGTCGGGCTTTTTAATTAAGAAGATTTTTGCTTGATGCAAGTAAAAACGGCAAGTGTTTTGACATAACGGCAACCAAAATCCGACCTTAAAAAGCCGATTCAGGCTCCAACGCTTTGGCTAAACAAAAAGAAAGAGTCCGGTACAAAACCGAACTCTTTCACATACAATTTAATTATCTATCGACTTGCTCCCGTTTATTGTTTTTTCAAAACAATCGCTGTTCTCGAGGGGAGATAACACATAAATCCGATTCTGCCGTCGGGCATTTTTTCGGTTTTATAGATATATTCCTTATCTATACGCTCAAATCCGCCAAAAGAGGCATCATCGGTCGAAAGGATGACCTTATAATCGCCCTCCTCCTCGACGGGAACGAAATAATTCTCAAACGATCGGTCGGGATTGAAATTAAAGGCGAAGGCAACCTTCTTTTTAGTATAGATTATTACCTTATCTCCGTCCTGAATCCATTGGTTTTTAGCCTTTTTCGAGCCAAGACGCTCGCCTTTAAGAAGCTTTATCATAGCCTTATCGAAGTTATTAAGATATTCGTATCTTAATAACTTATTATCCGCCAAGCTCCATTGACGGCGGCAGTAATGATAGCTCCAGCCGTTGCCCTCGCGCGGAAAATCGATCCATTCGGGGTGGCCGAATTCGTTACCCATAAAGTTAAGGTATCCCTCTCCGACAACCGTCGAGGTAATAAGCCTTATCATCTTATGAAGAGCGATTCCGCGGTCGATAACGGGGCTTTGGCTTTCTTTATTCATACTCCAATACATCTCGGAGTCGCAAAGGCGGAAAATTATCGTCTTATCGCCGACCAAGGCTTGGTCGTGAGATTCACAATATCCGATACTCTTTTCGGAAGGACGGCGGGAATCAAGCTCGTACCAAAGCTTGAACATATCCCAATCCTGATCCTTATATTCCTTAATAAACTTTATCCAAAGGTCGGGAACGCCCATGGAAAGACGGTAATCAAAGCCTATACCGCCGTCTTTAATCGGGATACACATACCCGGCATACCCGACATATCCTCGGCGATAGTTATCGCATTCGGATTAAGGTCGTGAATAAGCTCGTTTGCGAGTTGGAGATAGGTTACCGCTTCGGTATCGGTATTCATCGAGAAATACATATCGTAGCCCGTAAAGGCGCTACCCAATCCGTGGTCGTGATACAACATTGAGGTCACGCCGTCAAAGCGGAAGCCGTCGAAATGGAATATTTCCATCCAATATTTAAGGTTCGACAGCAAAAAGTGCAAAACCTCATTTTTATCGTAATTAAATAGCTTGGTATCCCAAGCCTTATGGTATCCGCGCGCACCCTCGTGGAAATACTGATAATGAGTGCCGTCGAAATAGTTAAGACCCTCACCGCCGTTTTTGACAGCGTGGGAATGGACGACGTCGAGAAGCACGGTTATACCCTTTTTATGGGCGGTATTTATCAATTCTTTAAGCTCTTTCGCCATACCGTAGCGCGAGCTTACCGCAAAGAAATTAGAAACCTGATAACCGAATGAGCCGTAATAGGGGTGCTCCATAATCGCCATGATTTGGATAGTATTATATCCGAGCGATTTTATGCGGGGAAGCACATTCTTTGTAAACTCGGCAAACGTTCCGACTCTTCCCTCTTCCTGAGCCATACCTATATGGCATTCGTATATATAAGGAGTTTTGGCGGGCTTAAAGCCGTCGTCGGTCCATTCAAAACCGTCAAAAAGGATATCGTCAACCTCGGCACACCATTGATAGGTCACGGGATCCTGAACAACGCGCGTCGCATAAGCGGGCACACGGCGCATCATTTCGCCGTTTTTATAAACGATGGCCTGAATCTTTTGACCGACCTTCAGGATATCCTTGCCCGAAAGCTCGATTTCGAAAACGCCGTTTTCGATACGGGTCATCGGATAGGCGTGAACCTCCCAATTTGCGAAATCGCCCGTAAAGAACATCGCGTCCGCGCCCGGCGCCCATTCGCGGTAGACACAACCCGAGTCGGTCGGATGGATACCGAAATATTCGTAACCGTTGGCAAAATCAGAAAGCTTACCGTCCTTATCGACAAGCTCGTTACGTTTTTTGTTATAACAATCCGCACGGTGCTTTAAAGCCGCCTTATGCGGTGCGAGATAGGGGTCGATTTTAAGAATTTTCAATTCCATTGCAACCTCCGATTCGGCAAAACTTATTATTCTTTTTAATTATAGTACACTTTTTTTGATTAATCAAGGGGTTGAAAAGCGAAAAGAATAGTGGTATAATAACTTAACTATGTTTTGAGGCGAATCATGATACATATTGTACTATACGAGCCCGAGATACCGCAGAACACGGGGAACATTTCCCGCACCTGCGCCGTAACCGGTTGTCATTTACATTTAATAGAGCCTCTCGGGTTTGAATTAAGCGAACGCTCGATAAGACGCGCGGGGCTTGATTATTGGCAATACCTTACGGTAACGACCTATCCCGATTGGGAGGATTTCAAGAGCAAGAACGACGGCGTTTTCTATTATTGCTCCACAAAAGGTCAAAAATGTCATTCCGAGATAAACTATACCGAAATCGACGAGGATATATATTTCGTTTTCGGTAAGGAAAGCCACGGATTGCCCGAGCCTTTGCTTAAAGAAAACTACGATAACTGTATAAGAATACCGATGAGAGGCTTTGTCAGATCGCTCAATCTTTCGAATTCGGTCGCGGTCGTCGTTTACGAGGCGCTCCGCCAATTAGGCTATCCCGACCTTACCGACGAGGGCCATCTCACGGGACGAGAAGATTAATTACCGTATAAAGATTTCCGGAAAGGAGTTTTTTATGGACAAGAATGCTATAAAATCCATTATCAAAAATCATGATGCAAAGCGTTTGCGCGAGCTTGACGAGGCGTCCTTCGACGATTTTATGATAATCTTCACTTATGAATATCTTCATAAAATGAAGTCCGACAAGCTTAACGCCTTGCAAAAGCGCATATTGACCTGTACCAATCTTGAAGATGCCTGTCAGGCGGACGGAATTTTGAACCTTACCGAGGATAAGGAGACCTTTTTTGCGCTCCCCGAAACGGTAAATGCCCTTGAATTCATCGGCGCGACCCAAACGGCGGACGCGTTACGCGATTTTATCGCGCTTGTGCCCAAGGAATCCTTCGAAAAAAACGTTCTTCCGAAACAAGCGTGGTTTTACGACGACGAAACGAGAAAGAACGAGGTTTCGCGCATCGATGCTTTCATCGCGTCCTACCCCGACGGAAAGCCTGTCGATCTTTTCCGTAAGCTCATAACCTCCGACGAGAAAAAAGCCGAAGAGCTTCTCGCAGGTATCGCCGAGGCGTCAGAACAGCGCACCGGCGCGGAATCCTTAAAGATAGCGCTCGGCTCGCTCGCCGTATTTATAGTTATCGCCGCGGTATATTGCGTCGCAAGGTTCGGATTCGGGTTTGAATTCCTCGCGCTTTTCAATTTCCCTCGCACTTGGATAAGCGCTGTTGCCGTCGGCGCTATGTGCCCCCTCTTCCTATCGCTCTTCTTCTTCGGACGCTATTGTAAAGAATGCGGAAAAAGCAAGATCGCCTACGAATTACTCACTTCTATTTCGGCGATATTGCTCGCGGCGTCGCTTTTGCATATGCTTTTGTCCCTTACGGGTATTTTAGGATAAAAAATCGGCTGTGGAATAGCGTTGTGTCTTAAAGGACACGACGCTATGAATTGCCCTTATGGGCATGAATTGGCTAACGCCATAAATTGCACCTGCGGTGCATGAATTGCCTTCGGCATTGGAAAACAGGGCGATTCAATTCATGAAAACGGTAGTTTTCGAATCATGAAGCCGAAAGGCTTCAATTTATGACGGCTTGCCGTCAATTCATAAATATATTGGCATCAACAAATAAAACAAAGGGACGAAGGATTTTAACAATTCTCCGTCCCTTTCTATTTATATGCAAATTAATTGCCCGTTGGTTTTTCTTTATTCCCCAACACATACAGTTTATCACATGGAATTTCAAATGTCAACAACTTTTTCGTCATTATAAACAGTTTCTCTGTCTTGCATAATTTTTTATAGTTAACTTTGTACAAATTATGTATTGAAAAAAGGTTTGACGCGTGATATTATATAGACAAGGAAAGGGTAAGCGTGAAACCGATGAACAGTTAAGCTCAACCTCCAAAAATACTTTTTTCTTTGATTTCATTTCTCGATCAATCCTACGTTACATAGTTTAAGAAAGGCAATCGGTACAGTCCAATGAGATAATCGGAAGAGAACTCACCGTAAGGCAGTAATTAACGTATTCACCGTTCTCCACACAAACTTCCGAATTCTCCTTTGTTCCCCGACATTGACATAGATTCGCACGGAACGGAGAAAACGCGTTAACGACGCCGCATTTAAAGAAAGAGAGGTTAACCAATGATGTTGGATACCAAGATTGAAAATAAATAACCCTTAGCTGTGACAGATAGATTAACAGCTAAGGGTTATTTTTTATTGCACTTTTGTTGACATCATCGGTTAAAAATGGTAGATTTAATTATATTCGAAATCACAGGAGCGTAATTATGGAGTTTTTAAAGCTTGCCTTAGAGAGATATTCGGTACGAAAATTTACCGACGAAAGAATCGACGACGCGCTTTTGAATAAAATTTTAAGCGTCGGTCACCTCGCACCGACAGGCTGCAATTATCAGCCACAGCGAATACTCGTTATAAACAGCGACGAATCTATCGAAAAGCTTCAAAAATGCACGAAATGCCATTTCGGCGCCAAGACCGCGCTTTTGGTTTGTTATAACAAGGACGAATGCTGGACACGTAAATACGACGGAAAGCAAAGCGGTGTCGCCGACGCTTGTATCGTTACGACCCATATGATGCTCGCGGCCCACGACCTCGGATTAGGTTCGACTTGGGTTATGCATTTCGATCCGTTTGCAATTCGTTCGGAATTCAACATCCCCGAAAATATCGAGCCCGTCGCGCTTTTGGTTATGGGATATCCCTCGCCCGACGCCGAACCGATGGCATTACATAACCAATTCCGTCCGATAGAAGAAGTTATCATAAGAGATTCGTTTTAATTATGAATACAAACCGCCGCAGGAGGATTAATGTCATTCCTACCTGCGACGGTCTTTTTTATCCCCAAAAGGGTAATTCGATATCGTTTTCCGAATCGGTAAGAGTTATCGGAAACGAAAACTCCTTGCCGTTGAGTTTTTGCGCTTTGAATTTTTCCGACACGGATATCTTTAATTTTTTATCGCCGATAACCATATTTACGGTATAGGGAATAATCGGCTTTATCGAAAAAATCCTGCCGTCGAAGGAATACTTGATACCGAAGACGTACTCGAGCATTATTTTATAATACCAAGAAGCGGCGCCCGTATACCAGCTCCAACCGCCTCTGCCCGAAAACTGACCGGAATAGACGTCGGCGGATATCGCGTAGGGCTCGGTCTTATAGCGTTTAGCCTTATCCGCGTCCTTTACACGCGAAGCGGGATTTACGCAATCGAGTATCTTCAACGCTTCCCTATTCATACCCGAAACGAGATATCCCAAAGCGCCAAAGAGTGCTCCGTGGGTATACTGACCTCCGTTTTCGCGTATTCCCGCAACGTATCCTCGGATATATCCTACCTTTACGTTGCCGTCCGCAAACGGCGGTGTAAATAGCTTAAATATACCGTACTTTTCGTCATAAAGCTTTGAAAATGCCGTTTTCAAGGCTTTTTTCGTGCGTTCGGAATCGAGTCCCGCCAACGCGGCGAAGGCTTGGGAAAGTATATCTATTTCACATTCCTTGCATCCGTCAATCCCGATAACGGTTCCGTCGTCGCATATAGCGCGGGCATATCTATCGCCGAAATATGCCCTGTCCTCGACGGCTTTTCGCAACTCTATCGACGCATTTTTGAGATATTCCGCCGTTTCGGTATCTCCGCGCGATTGCGCAATCGGGATAAATTTTTCGGCTGAAATAATAAACAAAAGACTCGAAAATACGCTTTCGCCCATTCCCTTTTCGCCGACGAGCGAAAATCCGTCGTTCCAATCACAGCTTCCCATAAGGATCAACCCGTTTTTTCCTAACCGCAAGGCATGTCGCAAAGCGCGGACACAATGGGAATACACGTCCTCCTTTATATCGCTTAGCGTCGGTTGCTCATAGCGCTCGGAGGCATTACCCAACGGGGGAGAATCGAGATAATGCGTCGCGACGTCGAGTATACCCGTATCGCGCATCTTTTCGATATAGTCGGCGGTGACCCACGGCAAATAGAGAAGATCGTCCGAGCATTTACTCTTAATTCCCCTATTCACGCGGCCGAAGCGTCGCGTATGCCACCAATGCATAACGCTTCCCTCGACGTATTGATGCGCACAGCATCTTATAATGTGGGTCCTTACCGTTTCGGGCGACGAATACACCAAGGAAAGGCAGTCCTGTAACTGATCTCGAAATCCGTAGGCACCGCCGCTTTGATAGAACGAACCTCGCGCGTAAAATCTACAAGCGGATATCTGGTACGGCACGAAAAAGTTCATCATTTCGTCTATCGCTCTATCTCCCGAGGCGACAGTCACATTCGGTATCATCGAGCTTGCAAACTGCATTGCCTCGGCGTAAGCCGACTCGAAAAAGGTTTTATCGATAAGCGACGCAAGCTTTATTGCTCCGCGGTCGCTCATACAAGCGCCGAGGAAAAAGATATTATCCTTGGAGCTGCCCTTTAATCGGCAATTATCCAAATCAATTTCTCCGCCGCATACTCCCGCAAAGCCTCTGCCCTCGGGAAAGGTCATACCGAATACCGAGCGGAAGGCAAAAGCGGACGAGGTGCCGAGATCAAGCCGCTTTAACTCTATACCGCGTTTTTTCGCTACGCCGTCACCCATAACGGGCGTTATCTCAAAAAGAGTTTCTATCGGCGCTTTATCGTATTCCGTCCTAATCAGCTTTACGGGATATTTGGGTGGTACGACGACGGTTACGCGGTACGGGTTGCCCTCTATCTCACCGCAGTAAACCGCTCTTCCCTTTTCGAAAATTACCTTATTCGAAACGGCGCAAAGGTCGTACCTCTTATCCTTGAATACCGCAAAAATACGCTCGCCGTTATCCAAGGATTTGGCGTCACCGTCAAAGGCGCATAGCCTTCGCTCGCGCGCATTATCGAAAAAGGTATATCCGAGACTGCCGTGGGTCACGACCGTCGAAAACCGATAGCCGGTAAGGATAAACGAATAGGGCGCGGGCAGGGGCTTGCTTTTATCCACAACGTAGCCGTCGCGTATAAAAAATCCGTTTTGAGACTCAAATGCGGCCTCAGGCAAGGGGATCTTATACGCGCGATCAGGCTCGTATATTATCGGGCGAAGATCGCAAGCGGATTTGAACAACGATACGAAATTATCCTTTGAAATATCCCAAAACACAGCCGACGAATTCCTTAAGGCATTCATCAATTCATCGCCTATATCTCTCGCACGAAGAAGGAAAACGCCCCCGTTACGTCCCATAAATCGATCTATACCGAGTTCTACGCACGATTTCCGAACCAACGACTCGACGGGGCGGTTATAATTATCCTCGTCGTTAACTATAAACACAAGCTCGCAACGCACGAAGGCGCGAGAAAGAAAAGCGAACGCATCGGCGACGGCTTCGATACTCTCAACGGATTCCGAATCAACCTTTACGACAGCGAGCGGATAGTCTCCCGATATACCCCTGCTCCAAAGGTCGCCGATACCGCACTCGGAAAGGTTTTCGGTTACGGCGGGAAGCGCATTATAAAGTATTGCCGATGCAAGCGGAGAAGCCAAGCCGTTAGGCTCCTCGATCCGTCTTAACGACTTATCGCCGCGTGCGGTGCGGATATTGCGCTCACATTCGTTTTTCGTTTCACCGCAGGTAATTATAAATGCGGCCCTTCCGCCCTCCGAATTTTCGGCACGAAGAAGACACAGCGGGTCGATACAGGCTCCAACCTTATTATCGGTCTCGGCGTAAGCGTAATCGAGCGGTGACGATATAGAAAATGCACCGAGACTCTCGCGAGAGGTCAGAAACGTGCATTTCATATCCCTGTCCCGCGGTGCGACGGCGACGGTAAAGACATAGCTTCCGTCGGACGCGCTGCGTCTTCGGAAATAAAGTATACGTGTATCTTCGTCGTACTCGCTTTCGATAAACAACCGCGAGAAAGAAATATGGGAACGAAAACGCTTTTCGTTTTCAAGCACCGGCTCGAAAACAAGCGAAACGTCGTATTCCTTAAGATTTTCCGCACGCGTCGTAACAACAAAGCAATTCGCCGAGTTGGTCATACCGTAGCTTACTCTTCCCGAAAATTCCTTGCCCGAAACGATATGGGATACCCTATCGGAATTTTGCTCGAACCCGAAATTTGCGTTCAAATCGTAAAGCGGAGCGCAACCGAAAGCTCTTCCGCCTCGCTTGAATACCACACCAAGCGTAAATCCGAGAGAGGTATTATCGAACGCGGTATTCGTTATCATACGGTCACCGCAACGCAAGGATATATGACCGATATCCGAAACCAAGGCGGTAAGGTCTCCGCGCGAGATAATGCTTACCCTCGGTGCGGATATATCGGGGCGGTCGGTACGCTCACGGCGCTCGACCCTTTTATGCTTACGGGGCTCGTAATAACCGTCCTCTGCAAATATATGAACGTCGGTGGGTATGCGCTCCTGCAGCAATTCGTTCGCAGAGCCCATACAGCGGTCGTTCATAAAACGGCGTACGAAGATATTATCCTTTATTGCGTTGAGCGATGCTATAATACTCATTCCGACGTGGTGTGCCATATAGCTTTTTACCTGAAGCGGGCTTTCGCCGTTTATATCCATCGCCTCGTAAAGCCCGTATTTTCCGTACATACCGCAGTTTTCAAGCGCAGACAGGTTCCTGATCGCAGAATTACCGCAAACGCAAAGCGAAAGATAGGTCGAATAGGGCGATATGACCCTTTCGTCGGGAGATACTCTTCTTAAAGCAAGCCCCTTTATTCCGTTAGCCTTATATTGGTAATTCATTTCGCTGTCGAAGGAATAATATCCGCTTTCGCTGACGCCCCAAATTCTATTCGCTTCCTTTTGGACCATAAGCGAAAAAACGGCACTTTCGTATATAAAAGAATCGTTATAAAGCGGAAGGAAAAGCTGGGGCATAAAATATTCAAAGGCGGTGCCCGACCAGCTCATCATTCCCAGATAGCCGTATTTATGAGTCACGGTACGTCCAAGCGCACGCCAATGTGTTTTTGGCACTATCGACGAAGCGACGGCATAATACGCCGTCATACGCGCCTCGCTCATAAGCATATCGTAGCACCCGTTATCCAACCTTTCGTCGTTCGCGCTTATACCGATTCGGAAAAGCTCGCGCTTTTTGTCGTACATCGGAGTAAGATCGGTTTGATCGATCAACCGTTCACATCGCGAAATTATATCCCCTAACCTATCGTCCTCGTCGATATATTCCTTTAGAGACTCCTTAAGCGCGACAAGCATAACGATAAAATTACCGCTGTCAACCGTAGAAACGTATCCGTTTCCGAGCACCGTCAAATCGTTAAGGTCGTACCAATTATATAAATTACCCTTATACTTTTCGAGCCCCTCGATTACCCCGAGGGTTTCGTCAAGCCTGTTGTACAAGGCGTCGGTCGTTATTATCCGAAGGTCTCGCGCCGCAACGAGGGATACGAGATAAAATCCGATATTTGTAGGCGAGGTACGCATAGCGACCGCATTTACCGGCGAAAATTGGATATTATCGGGCGGGAGAAAATTCGTTTTTTCGTTTACGTTATCGGAGTAAAACCGAAACATATCCGCAACGTGAGCCTCGAGGATATTCTTTTTACGATCGGAAAGAGGCGGTCTCGATATCCCTCCGCCGTTTATATCCCTTGCAAGCACCGAGGAAACGAGCGGATAAACAAAAAACATCAAGCCCGCAAGCCTCATAAACGGCGGTACGGCAAATACAAGCATCAAAAGACCGATAACCGACGAAGCAGCACCGTCAAGAACGTATTTACCGAGCGAGGACGAAAGAGCCTCGGTTTGAGCGGCGGTCGTCCATTCGAGCGTTTTACGGCGAGTCACTATTCTTACCGTCGAGAGCGAAAACGCGTGGATAATCAAAAACGCCCGTTTTGCGAGAGAGGTTATTTCAAAAACCAAACGGTAGGACGTTTGGATAAGCTGGCCGTATATCTTTGAGAAAAAATGGAAAACCGCCAAGGGCGAGCCTGAAAACAAAAACAGCACGGTATTTACGGCAGACGGAATTATAAATTCCGAAAAGGCGAATAAAAATAAAGACAGTCCGCTCGTATTATGAGAAAAGCACCCCGCAATAAGCGCCAAAAGCGAGAAAACGGGCGAGGTATGGCGCAACACCGTTCCCAAAACACGAAGCTTATAAAAGGGCTTTAATATATTCCCGAAGAGAAAATACAAATTTTGAAAATCTCCGCGAAGCCATCGGTGGTGTCTTTTAAAAAACGAAACGGGGTTTGCGGGAGTCGAATCGGTAAGGGTTATATCCGATGCACAAAGCGTTCTTAATATACTTCCCTCGATAACGTCGTGGCTCAAAACCAACCCCTCGGGAATTCTATCGTTGACGAGGGTATTGAAAAGCTCTACGTCGATAAGTCCCTTACCGCAAAAATTTCCCGAGCCGAAGAGTGCTTGCGAACGCTTGAATTCGGCGGTGGAGTATACGTCGGTTCCGCCTGCGCCCGAAATAAGGCGGGAAAATCCGGTACGATACGCGCTCGAAAGCTCGGTACGTACCGAGGGTTGTATTATACCGTAACCCGAAACGACGTTTCCGTTTTTAACACGGGGTTTATTTACGGGGTGGAGCGCTACCGAAACGAGCTCGCGCACGCTTCCGACGGACAGATTCGTATCCGAATCGAGCGTAAGGATATATTTTATATCGCGGATAAAATCACCGCCGTAATATTCTCGCCTTCCTCCGCGGATTATATGAGAAGCAAGCTCGCAAACCGCGCCGCGCTTTCTTTCCCATCCGCCGAATCGGTTTTCGCTTCGGTTCAATACGCGTTCGCGGAAGAACAGGCAAAAGCGGTCTCCGTAAAGGCGGTTAAGTCTATCGATATTTTCGTGGGCGGAGCGAATTATATCGTTATCGCCGAGTTGGAATTGTGTTTTGGAGTCGGGAAGATCGGCAAGAAGACAAAAATATATATTTTCGTCGGGATTCATAAATCGAAAACGCTCGAGCGATTCGAATATACGCTTATCCCCCTTGCCTCCCGTAAGAAGTGCGGCAACGGTCACGAGCGTTTTTGCCGACTCGGGAACCTCGCCGAGAGCATATCTCGGGGCTTTAAAAACCGGTACGATTCTCGAAACCGCGATATCTGCCACCGCCACCGACGAAAGCACAAGCGGAACAACAAGAAGCGCGGATATCCAACCGAAAAGCATCGCCGCAGAAAATATCAACGCCGAGGACGTCAAGACGACCCAAGAAATCCAAAGCGCGGTATATTTCGATTTCGGTGCAAACAGCACGCCGCCTACGGCTATACCTTCACTTTTAGCCTTTTCCTTTAAGCGCCTCACCGCGTCAGACTCGCTTATTTTATTGCTTTTGGCGTATTCTGCAACGAGGATACGGTAAGCGGTTTTGGTTTCCTTATCAAATCCGTCGTACCCCGACTCGCAAAATGCAAGTATCGCTTCTGCGCTCCAGACTGCGGGAATTATTTCCTCCCAAGACGGGTCGGAAAGTGAAATAAGAAGACGTACGGCTTTCGGGATATATCGCTCGTTACCGTCTAAAACCGAAGCCGCCGCTTTATTTATCGCGCAAACGGCGAGAAGCGAAGCCGCAGAGCAAAGCTCGTAATATATAAAATCGCGCCTTTCCGCTTTAAGATAGGTTATTAATCCGCCGACGCTTATTTCGTATTCGCTTTCCTCGCAATATTTTTCGATAACCGAATACATACCTCTAAATGAAAGCGCGCGTTTATCCGAAACCGCAACTCGGTAATACCTGTCTATAAGATAAAAATTATCGTAAAGCCATTCCGACGTATCCTTTTTACCGAGTCTTGACCTTATCACCGAATAAGATCTTTTAAGCCTGCTTCGCAGATTAAAGCTCATAATAACCTCTTGATATTAAAAGTTTTCAAGGCAATAATTGCCGTTTCCGTTATTATCGTCATTTATACGGTTTTTATTCGAAAATGAATAAAGCCCGCCGACAGATAAAATAATATCATCGGGAGGAATGAAAAATATGAGCTGTTTTGAACACAATGAGGAATATTCCGAAGGTCTGAAATCCGACGAATGCGACGGAAGCGTCACGACAAAAAGCGAAGGAATATGTATACATTCTATGGTGATCGCGGGACAAATAGAGGGTCATTTTGCCGCCGCGCCCCAAAGCAAATCGACGAAATACGAGCAATGCATACCCACCCTTGTCGCGATAGAGGAGAGCGACGAGATAGACGGGTTATTGCTTCTCCTTAACACGATCGGCGGAGACATCGAGGCGGGATTAGCCATCGCCGAGCTTATTTCGGGAATGAAAAAGCCGACGGTTTCGCTCGTACTCGGCGGAGGTCATTCGATAGGTGTACCGCTCGCCGTTTCGGCAAAGAAATCATTTATCGTTCCGAGCGCAACTATGACTCTTCACCCCGTACGTCTTAACGGACTTGTCATCGGTGTACCCCAAACCTTTGAAAACCTATCGAAAATGCAGGAACGCATTATAGAATTTATCGTAAGAAACTCAAATACAAACGCCGCCGCGATAAGAAGGCTTATGACGGCGACGGACGATATGACAACGGATATCGGAACGGTTATTGACGGGCGCGAGGCGGTAGAATACGGAATAATCGACCGAGTCGGCGGATTGGGCGAGGCTGTCGAGGAATTAAAACGAATGATAAGAGAATATAAAAATAACCGCTGAAAAGCATTGTGCCGTCAATTCATCTTTTGCATTTTGTCAACCGAAATTCATCGCTTAAAAAGAAAATAGGACAGAGAACTCAAACATTCTCTGTCCTTTTTATATCAATATTCAACCGTGAATTTAACTCCGTCGGAAAGAGTACCCGATACGGTAAACACCGCGCTTGACGGAACGCTCTTTAACGCCGTCAAAGCCGATTCGGCGGCGGAATTGGAAACCCCGTCACGAACGTGGATAACGATCGCAATATGGGTAGAATCTATCCGTTCGCCAAACGAAAGAAGCGAATTCTCGTCGCTGTCGGTCTCGACGATCTTATAAGTATTGCTTCCCGTGGATTCGAGAAGAATCGCATATTCAACGCGACCCAAGGCGCCGGCAAAGCTCTTTTGCTGGTTAAGCGCGACCACGTGGGTATCGTTAACTATCTTGTTGAAATATTCGACAGTAAAGCTAAAGCTCGTTTTTTCGGGCTCGGAGGATTCGTCAGAGGTCTCGGCAGAAGTCTCGTCAGAGGTCTCGGCAGAGGTCTCGGCAGAGGTTTCGGCAGAGGTCTCGGGCTCGGACACTTCAGGCTCGGACGATTCCGCCGAAGAGGACTCGGAAGAGGTTTCGGCTCCGGAGGATTCGGTATCGGAATCCACCTCCGATTCGTTTTCGCTTTCGTCGGAAATTTCATCGGAAGCGTCGGCAGAGCCGATCAATTCGGAAGCCTCGCTCGATTCGTACGAAACGACGCTTGAGTCGTCTCGGCTTTCGTTTTCGCCGTCCAACGCGTTGAAAACCGCAAATACCGACAAGGCCGCACCGAGAATACCGAGAATCAAGCCGAGCACGGCTATCCAAGTCTTGTTGCTTTTCTTTTTCGGGATAAAGGGTCTATCCTCGGAAAATGCCGTCCACATAGCGGAAACACTTTCGTAAAACAGCTTTATATTACCCTCAAGCTTAAAGAAGGTTTCGTTAGGCTTTCTTTCGGAATATGCGGCGAGCGCGGCATCAATTTCGGCAGAAACGTTTTCATCGACCGATTCGTACTGCAAACGGTTATAAAGCAGCTTGGTAACGGTATCTATCGCCGAGGAGACGATACGGGGGTCGAGATTATTGAAATCAACAAACCCTGTTCTTACAAGCGCTATCGCAGCAGTAACCGCCTCGGAGATCGGAGCGTAAGAAGCAACGAGCTTCAGCGAAGCGATAGGGTCCTCATCGAAAACGAGCCTTGCAACCGAGGCTATTCTGCGGGGCGTTGCCGAAATGGAATTAAAGAAGCTATCGTTTTTCGCAGTAAGAGTATTTTTATTACGTACCGCATATTTGGCGGCGTAAAAATCAACTATATAAGGGTATTCCGAATATATTTCGCTGATTTCCGCCATAGAGGTATCGATATCGCGCTCTCTTCCGATGAAAAACGAGCGGGAAAGCATTTCGAGCTTTTTAACGTCGTGCTCTGTTATTTCGCGCTTTGCGGAAGAAACGGCAAACACGGCGTTATGCTTTTCGACAGCGGCAAGAATCGCGGAAATATGAGCATTTTTGAGGTCGTATCTGTATTTATTTGTTTTTTCGTAATGTTTACCGCACGCCTCGGCAAATTTTCCGATAAGTCTTTCGGTATCGTGCTTATCAAGCGGTCGCTTAGGACAGCTTTCGGGGGAATCAAAGAAGTTGGGAACGCTCGACAAAACCTTTTCGCGGCACATCGCACAAACGCCCATACGAGCGCTTTCGCCGAGCTGTTCATTATAAAGGCGCTTTACCGCGTCGATAAATACCGAACGGTATTTTTCGGTTTCGGAGTTTTGAACTCCGACGAAGGTCTTCATACCGTTATAAAGCTTTAAAAACGACTCGTCATCGAGAGTTATCGCCGAAAGAACGCGTTCGAAAGAGGAGCGGAACACAAGCTCGGGAAAATCGCAGAAAAGGAATATCTTTTTGGCGGAAATCGTATTTTTATCCAAAACGCCGATGGGGTCGGCAAGCTCGTCCACGGTAGAAAGCTCCAAAATGCTTGCGGCGTGGTTAGAAGACGCGTATCTCTCGCGGATAAGCGAAACCGCATAAGCGGGAATGTCCTTTATACTTACGTCCTCCCTTTCGGAAAGAAGCAAATCGACAAGCTTTTCGGTCATTACGGCATTACCGCCGCGAGACCTTACGTAATCAACAAATCGTTTGGGGCGATAGGAGGTATTAACCGATCCGATCAAGGCGTCGTAATCCTTAAAGAAGGATACGAGCTCATCGCCGTTTAAAGAAAGCATCGCGGTCACAGCGTCGATACAATCGTTATCAATACCGCAAACGTAATCGGCATTCATAAAAACGGCGTCGATTCCCTTTTCGTTAAAGAAGGCTTCGCTCGCTACGTATATCGCAATCTTGCCCTCTTCGGCACCGTCGGCGCTACCGATACGGAAGTCGATTTTTCCTCGAAGATCGGAAACGGTACGGGAAAGGATAGCCTCTGTAAGAAGAGCGACGTTATTATAAAAATCCTTCTCGGGAAGCGAAACGCAAACGCTTTCGCCGTTATAAACGGAAGAAAGTATCGCCTTTAACGTCTCGAACGGAACAGTTTTCGCCTCGGAGCTCATTTCCGCGCAATCAACCGCGTCTCCGACAGTCTCTTCGACGGCTTCTTCGGCGGGCTCTTCAACGATTTCTTCGATATTTTCGTCAACGTTCAAGCCGTCATTCAATTCGTTTTCGTCGTTTACGGAATACATATCCTTTTCTCCTATACTTGATTTAATATTCTTCCGACATAATTCTATATTATATACGCGTTTTTGTCAATATTCGAGACTATAAAAATAAGCACCTGTTTTTAACAGATGCTTATTTTTATAACATTGTTTTTATAATATTGTTTCGATTATTTCATGGTCGCTGCCAACCAAGCCGACAAGCTGATTACGCAATTCGTTTTCGTCGAAAAACTTTGTACGAACGACAAGTCTGTCTCCCGCATAAAGCCGTTTTTCGCCGTCGTTATCCATATCCTGCTTCTTCTCGTCGGCACGGGTGATGCTTATAACCACGCTCGACGGAGGCCACATAATATCGCGGACCGCTTTTCCTATAACGAATGCGCCGTCGGATATTATCATTTCGAAATGGGCAATTCTCGGAACCCTGCCCTTATTCTGAGCGTGCTCCATATTTTCGAGCGCGATATCGTAAAAGGGCTTTTGGTTGAGCATTTCGGTAATGAAGTTAACCGTAAAGATCACTGCCGCGACGTAGAAGAGATCGGTAAACTGACCCGTAAGCTCCAAGAAAAGAACCGA
>JAZRLT010000067.1:0-2560 GCA_045646995.1 Eubacteriales bacterium
CTGCCATTGAGCTACACCAGCATCTCGCTCACGCCAGCGAGGAGTAGTATATCACATCGCTACCCTATTGTCAAGACATTTTTCGAAATTTATATATCTTTTTTGAAGTTTATTTTTAGCGTAGAAAAAGGAGAGGCAGTACCTCTCCTTTTATATTTTTTAATTCGTATTACTGTCCGTCGTATGCAATAGCGATAAGGTCGTCAAGACCGTTCTGATATGTATCCTTCTTCTTCTCATAATGAGAAACGATTTCGCCGCTCTGCATTACTTCAGAGTAGAAGTAGAGAGAGCCGGAGTTACTTGAGTCTGCGCCAAGGTTATATACACAGCCCATATCATAGGTCTTGTTGTCGAAGACAAGGTCGAGCATTTCGCTGTCCTGAGCATCCTTAAGACGCTTAAGGCTAACGGTACGGGTATAGTATTCTTCGGTAACGTATTTTTCACCAAGGAACGCCATAGCTTCGAGAGCGTAGCAGGTAACGTCGAGCTTTTCAACGTTGGAAATCGGAACTGCAAACACGTCACACTGATATACGTTAATGGAGGTTACGTAATTGTCCTGATTCTTGTCGAGCTTAGGAGTAGGAAGAATACCGAAGCTGATTTCGGTTTCACGGAAAATAGTTTCGTTAACGATAGAGATAGAGTTGGGCATAAAGAGCGCGTTACCGTTAGCAAAAATCTTTTTTTCGTCGCCGTACATACGTTCGTAAATATCATTACCTGCGGCATACTGAGAACGGTAGTAGTCAGCTACGGCAACTCTGATATCGTCGTTAAGTACTTCGTGAATCTTCTGGAACGCAGTAACGTTTGCAGTCTCGTCGATACGAAGCACGGGTACTTCACCGGAGTTATCAACGTACTTCTGATCGAAGCCGTGCATAAAGGAAAGGATATCGTAAGCCTGAGAAACCATACCCCACTGAGAGTCGGATTCAGCGCCCCAAGTCTTAGACTGAGTATTGGAAACCTTCTTGATCATCTCGTACATCGCGTCGATAGTCCAATCGCCGCTGTTAACGATATCATAAAGATTTTCGATACCGTTCTTCTTAGCGAGATCCTTATTGAAGAACACGGCGTAGGTAGCCTCGTCGTCATTTACGAGAGCATCGCCGGTAATGAAGTAATCTCTGTCATTGAGAGAAGCGTCTTCGTGAAGGTTCTGGTCCCACCAAGACTTATCAAGGTTAAGATACTTGATATTATCGCCGCCGAGATCAACGAGAGAGCCCTCGATAGCGAGAGGAGCGAGATACTGAACACCGGATACGATAGCATCAACCTCGTGAAGACCGGACTGAATATCCTGCTTCAAAATATCAATGCTGCTTTCGCCCTGTTCAGGAACGATAAGATTAACATCGATACCGAAGTTCTGTTTGATAAGCTCGTTTCTCTTGTAGAAAGCGTCGTTTACGGCTTCGCCGTTGGTTTCCTCGATATCGATCTGGCACTGCGCGTAAACACGGCCGGCACCTTCATAACCGAGAATGTTAACCTTCTGACCGCCCCAATTCTTAATTTCGGGGACAAAGCCTTCAAGGTCACCTAAAACGTTGCCTTGGCTGTTATCGTCGCCATCCTTATCACAGGAAACGAGGAAAGCGGCAGAAAGCACCATAAGCAAGCAGAGCAACAAGGAAGTAACTCTTTTTAGCATAAAAACACACCTCATATTTAATTTTTTAGACACCAAAGGAGCCACCCCTTAATATCCCTTATATTATACCACAAATCTCCACTTTTGTCAATCTGCCCGAATACATTTTGTACAATCTCAACAATTCAGAAGGGTCATTTTTTACATATAACATAATTTTATTTTCATCCGCATTACGGCATAAAACGACAGTGAAAATAGATAGAATTAATACAACAAAACGAAAGGACGTTTTATATGGAGATAAGAAGCGAAAAAGCAGGAGAAGAGGTCATCGCTTACATACACGGCGAGGTAGACCATCACAACGCAAAAGCGGCAAGAGAAGGACTCGACAGGATAATCGAAGCCGACTTACCGATACGGTTTTCCCTCGATCTTTCGGGGGTCACCTTTTGCGATTCCTCGGGGTTAGGATTGGTTATGGGGCGAATGAGAAAATGCGCCTCGGTCGGAAGCACAATGGTAGTCAAAAACCCCTCGGCGGCGGCATATAAAATTCTCGAGATAGCAGGAATGGACAAGATAATAAAGATCGAAGGAGGAATAAAAAATGGGAGATAAGATCATAAACAATATGAAAATGGAGTTCGACGCAAGGAGTGTCAACGAAGCCTTTGCAAGGACCGCGGTAGCGGCTTTCGCGGCGCAGTCCGACCCGAGCGTTGCGGTTATAACCGACATAAAAACCGTTGTCAGCGAGGCGGTTACAAACGCGATAGTTCACGGCTACGCAGGGTTTGAAAACAAGCAGGAGTGCGTTGTTTCTATCCTTTGCAGGATGACAGAAGGCGGCACGCTTATTATCCGCATCAAGGACAAGGGGCGCGGAATTGAAGACATACATACGGCGATGCAGCCGCTTTACACGACCGACACAGACGGCGA
>JAZRLT010000068.1:0-2908 GCA_045646995.1 Eubacteriales bacterium
CAGAACCGAATTATGCGGGAGAGGTTTCGACACAAAAAAGTTACCAGAAAAAATACAACGAATATTCGATATTTTCGAAGATACCTCTGCGCTAGAAAAGCACAGCGAGTGCATCAACGAACTTTTAGAAACACGAGATAGAGATGGTCGTTATGAGTACAGAGCATTTAGCCTACTAGACGCTAACAACGGCATAATGGAACCCAAACAAATCATCGAACAACTAAACTTATTAGCTCTCGATGGATGGAAATTAGCCGCATCATACACCAACGAAATTGGGAAAAATACCTTTTCGGGAGGAATCGCTGGATTCAACTTTGGAAGTAATTCAACTATCGACCAACATATATTCATATTAGAACGGTTTGTCAAAACAACCAATTAAACCAAACGGCAGAGGAAAATCCTCTGCCGTTTTTTATTGTTCTTTACTCTTCTCTTTTTGCTTTTAACTTAGCATATCCCTCGCGGAAGGCTTCGATAGCAAGAGGAGTCCCCTCGTCAAGCTTGTAGTAATTCTTAATCTTGGTTTCGCCGTCGACGTCAACGAAGTCGTTAGCGGAGAACCAGATCGCGATTTTAATATTCTTACAGAACTTATTTTCGGGAGCCTGATTATTCAGCATACATTCGAACATCTCAGTGATCCAATCCGCCTGACGTTGGCGTTTTTCTTCGATATCAGGTATAGGCTTATACGATCCCGAACCCCAATCGTAATAAACTTCACCGCCTGCACCGCAAGCAAACTCACCGATTATAGCGGGATAGTTATCGAAATAGGGAGTATTTTTAGCGTATAGGTCGGAATACATTTCCTTAAAGGATTCGGCATAATCGTCGTTATTATCCTGATATGCGGTAAGACCTATCATCTGGACGTAATCTTCTCCGGGGAAATAGTTAAGCATATCACCCCAATTACAATAAGGGAAGGTATTATCAAAGGGATTGAATATCCAAATAGTATTATCGACGCCTTCCTCTCGGAAGATATTATAAAGTCTTTGCCACGTTGCGACATAAACGTCGGGGTCAAGCAGAGTCTGCATACCGCAATAGTTTGTCCAGTCAGTATTCATCTCGTTATTAAGACGGAAGAGGACGGGCTTGCCGTAAGCCTTAATATCCTGAGCAAGTTTACGGAAATGCTTATCATACACGCCGCGACAGATATCGAACATAGGAGTATATGCCGCATCGAGATTATTGTTCGTGGTAGTAAACTGATAAGTAAGGTGGAGAACGGGTTTGCCGTTAAAGCCGTTACCGCCCGCTTCGCGGTTAACCATATCGAGGTCAAGATAGTTACGTTGGTCATACCAACCGATATGGAGATAGGTCATAAACACGTCCATATCAGCGTTAATACCCTCTTCGGAAGTTAACCAATCGATATATTCCTCAGTATTCTGATGGAAGAACGCGCCCCAATCTACGGTAGTCTGGTTAAGTATCTTATCATAATACGCGCGGGTTTCCTCACTCCAATATTCGGGAATACGAAGCTCGTAGGCGCCTACGCTGTTTACGGGAGTTCCCTGTTTTTCGAGTTCCTTGAAGGATTTCACGATATTTTCGGCATCATCGTACATTTCGCCCTTGGACTTAAGAACGAAGAGCCAGAAATATTGATAGCTATCGGTAGGACGAACGACGGCAATACTGTAATTATCATATTCCATCTTGGTAGCTACACGGAACTTGATATGGTAATAGTTTATAGTATAGCCCTCGAGATGATCGGTAACAATGGTAGGCTTACGACCGAAGGACATCTTGTTTTCGGCGAAGTAGCCCAAAACGTCCTTATCGCTAATCTCGGTATCAATGTATCGAGTAAGCCATTCGCGGAAATATATTTCAAAGCCATCTTTAGAGACTATACCGGTTTGGGCATCCTTACCGTAAGTGTTTTTATCTTCATAAGAGACGGTGAGAACGTATTTATCGGTCTTATATTTACTTCTCAACGCACCGAGAGAAAAGTCAGCTTCGACGTTTTTTCCGGGGAGAGTAAGGGCATAGCCGTCGGAAAGCACGGCAACGCGGGTATTTTCCGTTCCTTCAAACAAAAATCTCGTATCGCCCTCGGGAATAGAATCGTATTTATCGGTGGTGACGCCGTTAGAATAAGCGGTAAGCTTATATACGGACTCGGCGTTTTCGAATCCGCCGTTCTTATCGGCATAAAGGTCGCTCCAAACGAGCTTTGCGTTTTTATCGGGAGTCATAGGTGTTTCCTCCGTTTTGGAATCGTCGGAAGACGAGGTATCCGAGCTATTATCGCACGCAGTGAACATAGAAAGCGCAAAAGCGAACAATAAAAGCAGCGCGAGAAATCTTTTCATAAAAACCTCCGTAGCATTATTTTAAATAATTATACATTAAGGCGTCGCAAAAAGCAAGAAGAAAGTTTCGGATAAACAAAAACACAACGGAAAAAGTCCGTTGTGTTGTTTGTATTTTGTTTTAGCAAAATTGAAGCAGAAATTATCTGAACTTGCGCTTACGAGCCGCTTCGGACTTCTTCTTACGCTTTACGCTGGGCTTTTCGTAATGTTCTCTCTTACGAATTTCAGCCGGCACGCCGCTACGGAGATAAGATCTCTTAAATCTACGGAGAGCGCTATCGATAGTTTCGTTCTCCTTAACTCTGATCTCTGCCAATTTTGTAACCCTCCCTTACAATCGGTTTCCGAGGAAATCGCGTCTAATGGGGACATTATATCAAATAATTCGACACATGTCAACAAAAGATTCAAATTATCCTAACATTTTTCCTCACAAAAGTTAACCTTTGCGAGGAAGATTTTTAACAATTAAAGAGCCTTCTTTGCAGTTTCAACGAGCTGAGCAAAAGCAGCCTTATCGTTGATAGCAAGTTCGCTGAGCATCTTACGGT
>JAZRLT010000069.1:0-8668 GCA_045646995.1 Eubacteriales bacterium
TCGATGATCGTATTTGCTATCATCGCTCTCGTTGCTATCGCAGGCTCCGCTGTAGTTGTTAAGACTCGCAGATAATTGAATTTTTAAAAAAGAGGGCGGAAACGCTCTCTTTTTTGTTGTTTTTTGACATATCTATGCGTACAATCTATTGACAACAAAAAATGGCTGTGATATAATTCGAAGTATGGGAAACCATAAAATTATATTTTAGAAAGGAAATTTCACTATGAAGAAGACAATTGCTATTCTTCTCTCCGCAGTTCTTCTCGCTTCTATGCTTTCTATCGCAGTATCTGCTGCTTCTTGGAAGAACGAAGCTGACTGGACTGTAAACGAAGAGGATGGTACCGTTGCATTCCCTAACGCTTACGGCTATGTATTCGATATCGACTACGTAAACGGCGTTATCGGAGGCGAAGATGCTACCATCGTCGACAATGCAGATTCTTATTCTGCTTGCAACCCCAACTGGGCGATCAGCGTAGCTCTCAAGGCTACCGAAACCGAAGGTGTTTACAGCGTTCTTAAGGTTGTTGTAACTCCCGGTTCCGCTGCTGCTGCAGGTATCAACTGGCTCGAAACCAGCATCGTTATGGTAGTTCACTCTGCTACTTCTAACCCCGCTGAAGCTGCTCTTTATCCCAACTGGGAATCTAAGGTTGCTGCTGTAGCTCTTACCGAAGGCGTTCTCGTTAAGTATGAAGGCACCACCGTTACCGTTCAGAACGAAGACGGCACCTTCCCTGAAGCTCCCGCTGATGACGATGACGACACTTCCGTAGCTCCTGAAAAGGTTCTCAAGAACCTCGCTGCAGGCGCTACCTACACCGCTTCCGAACAGTATAGACAGGGCGGCGCAGACGTTCAGTGGGGTTGGGACGACAACGCTCCCTACGCTTACCCCGATGAAGAGGGCAAGACCCTTACTGACGGCGTAAAGCCCGCTGACGACGCTGACTTGTATGCTGCTGAATGGGCTGGCTGGACCGGTATTCACCCCACCTATGCTGACTACGGCTACAACTGGTTCACCATCGACCTCGGCGAAGTTAAGGAATTCACCAAGGTTAACGTATGGCACGGTACTATAGCTCTTCAGAACGGTATCAACGCTCCCGAAAGCATTCAGGTATTCGTTTCCGATGACGGCGAAAACTTCACTGAAGTTGGTTCCGCTACTCCCGCAAACGAAGCTGTTGTTAACGAATGCACCAGCATCGAAGCTACCGCTTCCGGTAGATACGTTCAGGTTCGTGTTGTTGCAGGCAACTGGGCGTTCCTCTCCGAAATCGAAGTTGAAGGCTACGTTGAAGTTGAATCTGAAGACGAAGAGTCCGACACTCCTGATGCAGGCGACGCTTCCTCGATGCTCGTATTCGCAGTTATCGCTTTCGTTGCTCTCGCAGGCTCTGCTGTAGTTGTTAAGACTCGCAGATAATTAACTGTTGATTGATAAAAGACGGTTCTTCGGAACCGTCTTTTGTTATTCTTAAAAAACGAAAGTTAAATATGAACAAACTGTAAATTAAATTAAAAAGTATTGCTTTTTCGCTTTGACTTTGATATAATCCCTATGATATGTTAGATAAATGTCTGCTTTTATATATTAGAATTTTGAAGAAGGTGTATGATCGGTGAAGAAGCAGTATTTTGCTCCTGAATTTGAAGAAATCATATTTGACGTCGAAGACATCATAACTCACTCGTTGGCTACGTCTAATGGCGATAACGGCTACGATGCGAGCAATATGATCGGTGACGTGTCCGTTGACCCCGATACCGGCGATATTTACGAATGGACTGAAGACGGCTGGGTTCTTTGGTAAAAGAAAAATGTGCGATATTAAGCGGTGCTTTGCACCGTTTTTTATTTTTGTCGGAGATGACAAAAAAATAGGCTTTGGACGGTGTAAATTTGTTCCTAAAGCACCCTTCATTGATTGACATACGCGCTATTGTGTGTTATAATAACTGTGAATTGTGTTCTTGAGGGACTGAATATGAAAAATAATAAATTTTCAAAGCCGGATGCTGTGCCCGAGGGGCTTTTTATTGGCAGAAATGCCGTTATGGAGCTTCTCAGAAGCGGTAAGACCGTAGACAGAATATATATTCGCAACGAGGCGGGCGAGGGAGTTTTGGGCGCCATTTGCGCCAAGGCTAACGAATTGCGTGTTCCGCTTGTGGAAACCGACGTAAGAAAGCTCGATAAGCTTGCTAACGGCGGCGTTCATCAAGGTGTTATTGCCGTTGCCGCCGAAACCGATTATCTTTCGGTCGAGGAGCTTATGGAACAAACTCTCGAAAAAGGGGAAAAGCCATTCTTCCTTATCTGCGACTCGATTAACGATCCCCATAACCTCGGCGCGCTTATACGTAGCGCAAATTGTGCCGGAGTGAACGGAGTGATTATTCCGAAGCGTCGCGCCGTCGGTGTTAACGGTACTGTTGCGAAGTCGAGCGCGGGCGCTGTATTCGCGATGCCTATTGCAAGAGTGACCAATCTTGCTTCCGCCGTGAAATATCTTAAGGATAACGGCGTGTGGATCTGGTCGGTCGAGGCAGGCGGACGTCCTTATTATGAGCAGGATTTCAGGGGTTCCTGTGCGTTGATACTCGGAAGCGAGGGCGCGGGAGTCTCGGAGATACTGAAGAAGGAAAGCGATTTTATCGCGGGAATTCCTATGTTCGGCACCGTAAATTCGCTTAACGTCTCTGCGGCAGGTGCTATCGTTATGTTTGAGGCGGCTAAGCAGCGTAATAACTAAAAAAGCAGGTGAGTCAGATGCCCACTAAAAAAAGCGGAAGACCCTCTAAAGATATAATGGAGCTTCTTAAAGAAGCGAATGATGAAAACCGTGCGGCTATGAACGTTTCTCCGACCGAGCGTAAGCCCGAAATGGAGTCAACTAAAGTAGTTGAAAACGGGAATATTAAGCGTACCAAGGTTACTAAGCGTATAAATGCCGAAACTGCGGAGCTGATCGACAAATACAGCACGCGTAAGGTGGACGTACGTATGACGGATACCCAAAAGCTTCGCGCGAAGCTTGCGGAGCAAAATGAAAATTCAGAGCTTTTGGGATATTTTGCCGAAGAAAAAACCTCGGGAAAGAGCGAACGCGTTGAAAAGCTCTACGATATGATAAACGATGCGCGTACACGTACTCTTTCCGATCTCGAAAAGGCTCCCCCTGCGGGTCTTGACCCCTCTCGCTTTACCGAGGAATCCAAGGTTGAAGCCCGTGAGGAATATACGCAAGAGCAGATGTTTCCTCTCGGCGATACCATTCGATTTGATTCACCTTCTAACGAAAGCGAAGTGGCGAGCTTCGACTCCGATTATGAAAAGCTCACCGAAAAGGTTACTAATCAGGCGATAGAGTTTGACGAGGATGATCAAACCGAGGGTCAGGTCAAGTTCGTTGATGAGAGCGAAGAACTTCTTATTGACGGCGAAGCGCTTGATGAAACCGATATTAATCTCCGCTTGGCGTTCGAAATGATGGAGGACGAGAGCGGTGCTCTTCAAAAGCTTGCCGAAAAGAATCGCGAAAGACGTTTGAAAGAGCAGTCCGATAAGGAAGAAGCTGAAAATGAAATAACCGAATATACCTCGCGTGAGCAAAACGGTGAGATCGCGGCGCACTACCGCAACCGTAAAAAGACGTCGTTGCTCAGAATGATTGTGGTTTTTGTGCTTTCGCTCGGTATTTTATATCTCGAGTCCGCGACAGCGGGCAGTGCTGCCCATCCTGAATTTTTCCATCAGGGAAGACTTGGCTCGGTCTATATTCTTGCCGATCTCCAGTTGCTTTTCTTCGTTGCGCTTGCGATGCTTCCTTCGGTGCGTAACGGACTTAAAGGAATAGCTTCCTTTAAATTTAATACCGATAGTCTTTTGGTGGTCTCGGTCTTCTTCGCGGCGGCGTTTTCGCTCGTAATGCTGTTTACCGACCCGAAATCCGAGGCGCTGAAGCTCTATAACCTTCCTGCTGCGTTTGCCGCGCTGTGCTCTGCGCTTTCTAATTACCTTACCGCGCGTAAGGACTATAAATGCTTTAGAATCGTAGCCTCCAAGCGTCCTAAATACACTGCTTGCGAATTGACGGGCGGAACCAAGGAAGCTGATGAATTTTACAAATATCTTTTCGAAGACAGTGATATTTATACTGTTAAAAGAACGGGATTTGTTGACGGATTTGTTGAACGTACCGAGCGTCGTGCGAAATTCGAGGACGTTCTTACTTTCTTGATCCCTCTCGTTTTCCTTGGCGGCGTTGCGATGTTTGTCGTTATGTACGCTATGGGTAGGGAAGTCGTCGAGGCTTATTCCGCTTTTTCCGTAATAATCGCGGCGAGCGTTCCCGTTACGGCATTCTTTATGATCTCGCTTCCTGTTGTTTCGGCTAACCGTATAGGTGCTAAGCATTCCACTGCGTTTGTCGGCAACGCTATCGCCGAAGAATATTCCTCGGCGTCGGTGCTTTCCTTTGCCGATACCGAGGTTTACCCTGCAAGCCTTGTTAAAATAACCAATATCCGTATGTACGGAGATTTCCGAATAGACGCCGTTATAACCGATCTTGCAAAGGTGTTTAGCCACGTTGGAGGACCTCTTTCGAAGGTTTTGACGGCTACTCTCAGCGGAGAAGTTGAAAAGCCCGCGCTTATACGAGTTATCGAAAGCGCCAACGACGGCTTGTGCGTCACTATGGACGGTCATAACTACTTCCTCGGTAAAAAGTCCTATATGCGCAGATATCGTTTCGAGGCGCCCAATGATGACGGCGACGATGTTTACGAAAATAACGTAGGCTCGATAATGTACGTTGTTATCGATGAAAAGCTTGCGGCTAAGCTGTATATTAAATATACGGTTAATCCCTTGTTCGACTCGCTTCTTAAGGATATGTACCGTGCGGGTCTGTGCTTGGGTGTTAAAACACTCGATCCCAATATTAATAACGAACTTATAAATTCCGCTGTAAAGTTCAAAAAATGCCCGATAGCGGTGCTTCGCGGAAACGATCCTGCGGACGTTGCGGGTGAGGTAGAGCGCGTCGACAGCGGTGTCGTATGTAATTCTACGCTCCATAATTTCCTTAAAATGTTCGCGCTTTGCGATAAGACGAGGCATATTACCAAATGTAACGTCGCGGTAAGTATAATAAGCGTTGCCCTTTCCTTTGTTGCCGTAGCGTTCCTTGCGGTGACCGGCGGGTTGGCGGGTCTTGACTCTATACACGCGGTTGCTTTCCAGATGTTTTGGCTCTTGCCGGTCTGGTTGATATCATTTTTGATGATGAAAAAGTAACAAGATTGAAAATTTTTGGTAATTTGGCATAAAAAAGATAATTTTCCACTTGATTATTTGTCCTTTGTGATATATAATTATTTCAATGTATCACTTTAACTTGGAGGATAAATTCAAATGGCTAACTTTTCGTCTTCTCAAATCAGAAATATCTGCCTTGTAGGTCATAGCGGCGACGGTAAAACCTCTTTTGCCGAAGCGATGCTTTATCTCGCGAAGGTCACCGATCGTCTCGGTAAGCCCTCCGAAGGAAATACCGTATGCGATTTTGATCCCGAAGAAATAAAAAGAGGCTATTCTATTTCGACCTCTCTCGTTAATATCGAGTGGAAGGGCGCCAAGATCAATATACTTGATACTCCCGGTATGTTCGGTTTTGCCGGTGAAGCTAAGGCGGCGGCTACCGTTGCTGCAAGTACCGTTATCGTTGTTGATGCGAAGAGCGGTTGTAAAGTAGGTACCGAGCTTGCTTGGGAATTCTCCGCAGGTAAGCCCAAGGCGTTCTTCGTTAATAAGATTGACGATGAAAACTCGAACTTTGAGGGTACGTTTAACGGTCTCCGCGACCAGTTCGGCGCTACCGTATGTCCTTTGCTTATTCCCTTTAATGAGGGCACGGGCGAAGTGGGTCTTTATAACCTTATCACCGATGAGGTGTTTACCTGTGAAAAGAAGACGGGTAAGCGTATAGAAACTACCGTTCCCGATAGCTTCAAGGATAAGATTGATGAATATAAGATAGCTCTTAACGAGTCTCTTGCGCTTACAAGCGAAGAGCTTATGGAAAAATTCCTTATGGAAGAGCCCTTTACCGAAGAGGAAAAGCACGAAGCTCTCAACAAAGGATTGCTTAGCGGTGATATAGCTCCCGTGTTCTGTGGCTCTGCTACCGATCTCGCGGGTATCAGATTCTTCCTTGATACCGCGGCTGCGTCCTTCGTATCTCCTCTTGATATGATGAAATATGCCGATCCCGAAGGCGAAACCCAGTTGTTCGTATTCAAGGTCGTTTCGGATAACTTCGGTAAGAAGGTATTCTTTAAGGTTATGAACGGTACCCTCCGTAAGGATCAGGTGCTCAATAACGTTGCTACCGGTCAGCAGGAGAAATTCTCCAAGATCTGCGTATGTATCGGTAAGAAGGAAATCGAGGTCTCCGAGCTTGTTACCGGTGATATCGGTTATGCTGTTAAGCTTGCAAATACCGGCGTAAACCAGACTCTTGTTGAGGGCGCGGCAGGTAATGAATTCAAGAAGGTTGAATTCCCCTCGCCTTACTATACTATGGCTGTCAAGCCGAAATCCAAGAACGACGAGGATAAGATCTCTGCGGGTATAACTAAGCTTCTCGAAGAAGATCCTACTCTCCGTTATGTGAACAATGCCGAAACGAAGCAGATGACCGTTTCCGGTATGGGCGATATCCACCTTGACGTGGTTTGCGCTAAGCTTAAGGCTCGTTACGGCGTCGGCGTCGATCTTGTAGAGCCCAAGATTGCGTACCGCGAAACCATTAAAAAGAGTGTCGCTGTCGAAGGTAAGCATAAGAAGCAGTCCGGCGGTTCCGGTCAGTACGGTCACGTTAAGATAACCTTCGGCCCCGGTGAAGAAGACGGACTTACCTTCACTCAGAGCGTTGTCGGCGGTAACGTTCCCAAGAATTTCTATCCTGCTGTTGAAAAGGGTCTCTTAGAGGCTATGGAGAAGGGCGTTCTCGCCGGATTCCCCGTAGTGAACCTTAAGGCCGATCTTTTCGACGGCTCCTACCACCCCGTTGACTCTAACGAAATTTCCTTTAAGCTTGCCGCAAAGCTTGCGTATAAAGAAGGCTTGGCTAAGGCTAATCCCGTTATACTTGAGCCTGTCGGTTGCTTGAAATGTACTATTCCTACCTCCTATTCCGGTGATATTATGGGCGACGTAAGTAAGCGTCGCGGCAGAATTATGGGTATGAGCGAAAGCTCCCGTAAAGGTTATACCGTTATCGAAGCTGAGGTTCCCACCGCTGAAATGACCGTATATGCCGTTCAGCTCCGCGCTATGACGCAGGGCAGAGGCACCTATACCTTTGATTTTGTGAGATACGAGGAGGCTCCCGCCGAGGTTGCTCAAAAGGTAATCTCCGATGCGAAGAATGCTTCCGACGAGGAATAGGCCTTAACTTGATATATTGCGAATCTTCGGATTTGTAAGAATATATTATTACTATGATTTCTCAAAAAGTGAGGTCTTTAAGATGAATGTGAAAAAAACTCGCCGTGTGTTTCTACTCCTCGGCTTGGTAATGGCGCTTGCAATGGTCTTCTCCGCTTGCGTTAATACCGAAGATGTTCCCGAAATCGAGGGTGAACAGTTTGAAAATGAATCTCAGGTTATCGAAGGTGATGACACCAGTGATGTTTCTACTCCCGAGGGACATACTCCCGCGCCTAAAAACGTAACTGTGGTTAATATCACGCCCGACACTATCGCTATTTGCGGTAATTGTGAAGAGGGCGCGGTAATTACCGTTTCCGGCGGTGTGGAGAAGGTTACGGTTGCTTCTCGCGACGGATATTTTATCGCCGAAACGAAGCTCCCCTACGAAAAGAACCAGATTGACGTTACCGCTGCTGTAGAAGGACTTGAGGAATCGCTTCCTTACACTTTTGTTGCAGGCTATAACGCAACTGCTGAGGATCGTCTCGACGGTAACAGCGTTTCGGTAGGTAAGGATTCTCGTCTTTACTTCTCTAAGATGCTTGATGATCTTAACGGTACGAACATTTATACCGAATCTCAGTTGAACTCGATTCGTCGTTACGTAACCAGCACTGTTACTACCTACTACGAAAGAGCAGGCTCTCATCAGGCTGAGCTTATCTACGTTCTTATTCCTAATGCAACTACCGTATATAATGATGAGGAAAACGGAGTCAACGATATCGTTCCCGATGAGTTGTACGAAAAGCCCTACACCACTATTTACGAGCAGATGTACGACGCACTTGAAAACGGCACTCGAGCTACTGTTATCGATATGCGCGAGACCTTCCTTGAAAAGAAGGACGGCGAAAAGGCACTTTACCGTGTTACCGACAGCGCGCTTTCCGATTACGGCGCATATCTTACCTATAAGGCTATTATGGATAAGGTTGCCGAAAGATTCCCTGATGCCGCTCCTCACGCCGAGGACGAGTTTGAATGGAATACCGTTTCCACTCTCGGTGGTAATCTCGTTGGTTACAGAGAACTCGACAAGAACGTAATTAAGGAAGATATCCTTGTTGCTACTCCTACCTTCGATATGAACGTGGGCGCTGACAATCTTAAGGTAAGCTCTCTACGTAAATATATCGATACCGAAGACGG
>JAZRLT010000070.1:0-4689 GCA_045646995.1 Eubacteriales bacterium
CCTTGCCGAAGAAGCTTACCGTGCAGGTGCAGGCAATGTTAGGGTTGATTGGTCGATGACCCAGCTTACAAAGCTTTCTTACCGTCATCGCACCGTTAAATCGCTTTGCACCATTCCCGAATGGCAAATAGAAAAAGCAAAGCACGATTCTGAAATTTTACCTGCAAGAATCCGTGTTATGTGTGAAGACCCCGACGGACTTGCTGCGGTTAATCAGGAAAAGGTGAGCCGGGCAAGCATTGCTGCATCCAAGGTTTTGAAGCCTTACCGTGATGCGATGGACAATAAGCATCAATGGTTGGTTTGCGCAATTCCCGGCAAGACCTGGGCAAAAAAGGTGTTCCCCAACGAAAAAAGAACCTCTGTTGCCATAGAAAAGCTTTGGCAGGCGATACTTTCCACCGTTTCCTGCTTCGAGGATAACGATGCTATTGCCGCTTGGGACAAGAAAAACAGCGATTTCCGTGAAAAAAGCGCTTGGTTGAACGAGCAGGCGTGTGATTATTTGCATTTTAAATCGGCAAACGGAACCGATTTCAAATGTGAGCTGATGAAGGAAAGCGTATGGTGCGGCGGCGGGGAATATACCCTTTCGGGCGTGTATTTCAACCCCAATATGCCGACCGAGGAAATCTTTACTACCCCGAAAAAGGGTGCTTGCAGCGGACGACTCGTTTCCTCGATGCCCCTTTCGGTAAGAGGAACGCTTATCGAAAACTTCTATATAGATTTCGAGGACGGTAAGGCGGTCGCTTGGCACGCCGAAAAGGGTAACGAAGCGCTCGGTAAGCTTATTGCCACCGACGATGGAAGCGGAATGCTCGGTGAGCTTGCGCTTGTTCCGAAGGATTCGGCAATCTGTATGAGCAAAATTCTTTATTACAATACTCTTTTCGACGAAAACGCTTCCTGCCACGTTGCTATCGGCGCGGGATATACGAGCTGTGTAAAGGGCTTTGAAAATATGACTCTCGACGAAATGCACGAGCTCGGAGTAAACGAATCTATGATTCACGTTGACTTTATGATCGGCACCGACGATCTTTCGGTTATCGGATATAAGGACGGTAAGGCTACACCGATCTTTGTAGACGGTAAATGGGCGTAAATTATTAACGGAGGACAAAAATATGCTTCCTGTTGCTATCCAACTTTATTCGCTTCGCGACGATATGGCTAACGACGTCGAATCGACGCTCAGATCCGTTAAGGATTTCGGATATGACGGCGTCGAGTTGGCGGGATTTTGCGGTAAGACCCCCGAAGAGATGAAAAAGCTTCTCGATGAGATAGGCTTGACCCCGATTTCGGCGCATATCTCTCTTTATGAATTGCGTGAGGACGCGGAAAAGCTCATTAACGATTACAAGGTTTTGGGATGTAATCATCTCGTTGTACCCGGTCTTGCGCTTGAAGACCGTCCCGGAAAAGAAGGCTTTTTTGAGGTCGTCAAGGATTTGGAAAAATTCGGCGCGCTGATGAGAAGCTACGGTATGACGCTAAGCTATCATAACCACGATTTCGAGTTCGTGAAAATGGATAACGGCGAATACGGCTTTGATTATCTTTACGGAAATACCTCTCCCGATAATTTAAAGATGCAGCAGGACACCTGCTGGGTGCGTGTTGCGGGCGAGGACCCCGTAAAATATCTCGAAAAGTATAAAAATCGCTGTCCGCTTCTCCATTTAAAGGATTTTGTCGGTCAAAAAAGCGATAATATGTATAACCTTATCGGTATTGACGAAACTAAAAAGGAAGCGCCGAAAACCTTCGAGTTCCGTCCTGTCGGATGCGGTGTTCAGGATTTCGCCGCTATAATTGATTCCGCGGAGAAAAACGGTGTGGAATGGCTTATAGTTGAGCAGGACGAGCCTTCGATGGGAAAAACTCCGATGGAATGCGCAAAAATCAGTATAGATTTTCTTAGAAATATGTAAGCGAGGAACTTAAAATGAGCGAATGTACCCACGATTGCTCGACCTGTAGCGCAAGCTGCAGCAGTCGCGATCAAAAACAAAAAAGTATGATAGAGCCTCTTCGCGAGGGAAGCAAAATAGGAAAGGTTATCGCCGTAGTAAGCGGTAAGGGCGGTGTCGGTAAATCGCTCGTGACGTCGCTTCTTGCGGTCGATGCAAATCGAAAGGGATTGAAAACCGCTATTCTTGATGCGGATATAACCGGCCCCTCGATTCCTATGTGCTTCGGCGTAAACGGCGAGGTTATAAGTGACGGCGAATCGATGATTCCCCCTGTTACCCAAAAGGGCATAAAGGTTATGTCCCTAAACCTTCTTCTTCCCAATGCGAGCGATCCCGTCGCTTGGCGCGGACCGGTTATCGCGGGCTGTGTAAAGCAGTTCTGGACCGACGTTAATTGGGGCGAGAACGACGTTATGTTTATCGATATGCCTCCCGGAACCGGCGACGTTCCGTTGACCGTTTTCCAATCTCTTCCCGTTGACGGTATGATTATCGTTACGAGTCCTCAGGACCTCGTTTCGATGATAGTCGGAAAAGCGGTAAGATTGGCAGAGCTTATGAATATTCCGATACTCGGACTTGTAGAGAACTTCTCCTATTTCCAATGCCCCGATTGCGGCAAGGAGCACCATATCTACGGCGAAAGTAAGGTAGAAGAAATCGCGAAGGCTCACGGTATCGAAAAGATAGCGCGTCTTCCTATCGACCCTAAGCTCGCCGCTGCGTGCGATGCAGGTATGATCGAGCTTTACGAGGGCGACCTTCTCTCCGACCTTGTGTAAAATACAATAAGGTAACCCATTGGTTTTTTATAAACGCAAAGGAGCGCGAACGAATCGTTCACGCTCCTTTTTATGTACTGATATTTCAATTAGTTGCAACTGTCATCCTGAGCGAGCGCAAGCGAGTCGAACTTTTCCGAAAGGAAAAGCGAATGAATCGAAGATTCGTTCGGGATCTCGATTAGTAGGTTGATTGCAATTTGATTGTCTTTTTTACTTCTCCAAACTTAAAGGAGATCCCGATTCGGTCTACGACCAAATCGCTTTCGCTTTTGACCCCGAAAATTCGCTTTGCTCATTTTCGTGGACCCCGGTGGCGAAAGTTCGACTTCGGAAAACAATTTTATGATTATTTTCCTCCGCTCAGGATGACACAATATACGACTTCGCCGCGTGATATGTTGCGTTCCGCATAACAAGAACCCCCCACCGCGGGCGGTAAAAATGTAGGGACCGGCGTCAAACGGGGTCCCCGAAAATCGAAGATTTTTGGGGTGAATAGCGACGGTCCTAAAACGTAACACTTAAATATAACCATTAACCCTCGCGGAGAGAACGTTTTAATTAAACTAACCCCCTACCGCGGGCGGTGAAAAAGTAGGGACCGGCGTCCTCGACGTTCCGTATCGGTGACCCCGTTTGACGCCGGTCCCTACATTGTTAAAATCATACGTTACAATTAAAACCGACTGTCATCCCTTATGTCGGTACTATAAAAATCAAAACAACTCCTCGCGTAATTTCGCTAACGCTTTCGCCTCTCTCCGAGATACCGTAACCTGTGTCATATTTAAAATGCGCCCTACCTCGCTTTGAGTGAGATTTTTGAAATAACGAAGGTATATTATCTCGCGCTCTTCGTCGGGTAGGGTGTCTATGGCCTGCCGTAACGCGATTTTTTCGTTCAACTCGGGGGTAAAGTCGGTTCCGATAAAATCCTCGATAGTGGCGTCGTCGCCGACCTGCTCGGATAGGGAAACGGTGGCGGAAGTCGCCGCGATGCATTCGACGGTTTCCTCCTCCGATAGATTGCATATCGCCGCTAATTGTGATACCGTCGGCTCGGCTTCGTGCTCGGTTACGTATCTTTCTCTCGCCGCCATAACCAAAGCACCTCTGCGCTTTATCTCGCGCCCTACCTTTATTTCGCCGTCATCGCGTAAAAAACGCTTTATCTCGCCGATTATAAGCGGTACCGCATAGGTAGAAAAGGCTGTCCCGCGCTCAAGATCGAAATTGCGAATGGCTTTTATCATACCGATGTGTCCGATCTGGCATAAATCGTCGTAATCGACCCCGCGCCCCGTAAAACGTACCGCGATTGAACGCACTAACCCCGTGTTCTCGTCAACGAGTATCTCGAGCGCTTCCTCGTCACCGCCCTTTGCGCGGGTTATGAGCGCGGCTCTGCCGTCCTTCACCTGCCGTTCAACCTCTTTTCGAGCGTCACTACAGTGCCTCTTCCGAGTCTGGATTTTACCTTTATCCCGTCGGTAAAGCTTTGCATAATGGTAAAGCCCATACCGCTGCGCTCTCCGTCGGTGTCGGTCGTGTATAAGGGCTGCATGGCGGCGTCAACGTCCTCGATTCCGTTGCCCTTGTCCTTGATTTTTATGATAATTTTGCCGTTTTTCGTAAAGGACCTGTTGACTTATGCTCTTCTTTAGTAGAAGTTGGCATTTTGGATATGAATAAAAAAACCATAGTTGATTTTACCGCTAAAGAAAAATTTGTTTTGTTAAACGAGTGTATTGTTTTTGTTGAAGAATATGGTATTAATTATGCTCTTTATAGTGATCAAGAAGTGAGTTCATTATCTAAAATCTCTCTTCATAATAACGACTGCCATTCCATAGATTATGTAAAAGCTTACGACTCTACCATAGACGGCACCCCGTTGATTGAAATACACCACGGTTACAAGC
>JAZRLT010000071.1:0-2005 GCA_045646995.1 Eubacteriales bacterium
TTATGCTTTCCTTCCGAAAAATCAAAAAAGAGGATATACCGACAATAAAATATTATACTCAGTCGTGCGGTATCCAAAGCTGTGATTTTACGCTTTGCGGTATCTATCTTTGGGGCGCATATTACGGTTATGAGATGTGTGTCTTTGAGGATACCCTGTTTATAAAGGGTAGAGACGAGTACGGCAAGGACGCTTTCGCGCTTCCGATCGGTGCTCTCGATACGAAGGATGCTGTGGCGGTCGTGCGCGACTATTGCGCCAAACGTGGATTGAAGCCTCGCTTTTCCTTTGTCCCCGATTCGAAAATAGATGATTTTATCGATGGACGGCTCCAAAAATTAGATGGCTGGTCGGATTATATCTATGATGCAAACGCGCTGGCGTCGCTTTCGGGTAAAAAGCTCCATAAGAAAAAGAATAGGTTTAATAAATTTGTGAAAACCTATCCCGATTATCGGTTCGAAGCGGTTACGGCGGAAAATATTTCTAAAGTCCGCGACTTTTATTTGAGCTTTCTTGCGGAAAACCCCGCCGAGAACGAACGTCTTAGGGCGGAAGAGGGAATAATTCGCCGACTTTTGGACGAATATTCGCTCCTCGGATTGAAGGGCGGAATGCTGACGGTCGATGGAGAAGTGGTTGCCTTCGCTTTCGGTGAACGTGTCGGAGATACGCTATATGTTCATTTCGAAAAGGCGAACCGCGCTTTCGACGGCGCGTATGAAGCGATAAATTGCCTTTTTGTACGCAATTTTGCCGAGGATTCCGCGTTTGTGGACCGCGAGGAGGATATGGGTGACGAGGGACTTCGTCAAGCAAAATCAGCGTATTGCCCTATTAAAATGGTCGATAAATATGAGGTAAGATATTAAAAGAACGTAAGCATAGGTTATATGTACAATATTTTCGCGTGTTTCTGTCGAGGAAACGTTATGTGAGCAGGTTTCGGCAGATTGATTATCTCCTAATTAGGTAACAGCATCTTTGCGGTTGCATATCGCAAAGGTCTTCATCTTCGCTTTCGCATTCTTCGTGAGTGAATGCGAGCATCCATTTCATACTTTCGTCAATAATATAAAGATCGAAGGGCAGGATATTTTGGAAAATACTATCGTCGAAAAGACCGTTCGTTTTGTCGCGGAAAGCTTGAGAATAGATGTAGTTTCCCAGATGATACTCTCTGCACCATTCGTCGAAAATTTGCTTCGCAAGGGACTTGGTATCTTTGGTTTGTGCGACAAAAACCGCGTTAAGCGCACAGCGCTCGCCCAAGGGACTCTTGTCACTCATAAAATAAACATTGTCTTGAATTTTTGCAAGTTCACCAAGCGCATCATAGAAATCGAGTTTGATTACGTCGTCGAGGAACATGGCGGAATACATAATGACAGGGTTCGTGTAGCGAAGTATCGAGGGGGTTTCACTTGCATAAGAGTCAAATGTTTTCAGAAAGGTGTTTTCGAATCTTTCGCGTATTTGAATTGACTTTTTATTTGGCAAAAGCTCATAGTTCATACGTGTTTTCCTTTCAAAGTTAGTGATTTTAACATTACATTATATTTATAAATATACAGTTTGTCAATGCCGAATTTTTGCGGTGTGCAAATTTAAGATTTTCTATTGACATAACGGCGTTTTTGTGCTATTCTATTTGGGCTGACCATATTCGGAGAGATATCGAAGCGGTCATAACGAGGCGGTCTTGAAAACCGTTTGGGTGCAAGCCCACGGGGGTTCGAATCCCTCACTCTCCGCCAAGAGCGATTCTATTTGAACCCAAATAGAGTCGTTTTTTCTATTACTATAATTAAATATATTTTCATTAAATGAATTCAGGTATAATCTTTGATTTTGAAAGACGTAAATAAAGCACTTATTATAGGTCTTATTTAATTTCAATTAAAAACTTCTTGCTTTTTACATTATAAAATGCTAAAATTAAGGTACAAATTATTTGTTTTGCTAGATACAGGAGAAAGATTTATGAAAAAGAAACTCTTAACTA
>JAZRLT010000072.1:0-3494 GCA_045646995.1 Eubacteriales bacterium
TTCATTAAAGAAAACGATATTAAAATGATCGACTTTAAAATGGTCGATATTAACGGTCAATACCGCCACGTTACTATCCCCGCCGAGAATTTCTCCGAGGATACAATGAAAAGCGGTATAGGCTTCGACGCTTCCAATTACGGCTATGCTGTCGTAGAAAAAAGCGATATGGTCTTTATCCCCGACCCCGATACCGCGGTAATCGACCCCTTCTGCTCTATTAAAACTCTTTCCATGACCGGTGACGCTATGGTTATCGGTAAGGACGAAAACCGTCCTCTCTCTCAGTATCCCCGTAATATTATCCGTGCTGCCGTTGATTATATGAAGAAAAGCGGCGTTGCCGATACTATGAATATTCTCCCCGAATTCGAATTCTATCTCTTCGACGAGGTTTCGTGGGACGTTCAGGGTAACTTTATCGGTGCCTCCGTCGATGCGAGCCAGTCCTATTGGAACAGCGCGAGCGAGGGTAAGGGTGTCGTAGTTCCCAAACAGAAGAATTACCATATCGCCAAGCCCTTCGATACCTCGTATGAATGCCGTAGCGAAATGTGCCTTCTTATGAAGGAAATGGGCATCGATATTAATTATCACCACCCCGAGGTTGCCGCTTCGGGTCAGTTTGAGATCGAACCCCAGCTCGGCGAGATCGTTCATATGGCTGACGCAACGATGATGATAAAATATATTATACATAATACCGCGCTTAAATACGGTAAAACCGCTACCTTTATGCCTAAACCCATCTACGGCGAGGCGGGAAGCGGTATGCACGTCCATATGCTTCTCTTTAAGGACGGTCAGCCCGTGTTCTCCGACGATAACGGATACGCAAGATTGAGCGAAACGGCTCATTACTTTATGGGCGGTCTGTTAAAGCATATCGCCTCTCTCTGTGCACTTACCAACCCGAGTACAAACTCCTTTAAACGCTTGGTCCCCGGCTTTGAGGCTCCCGTAACCGTCGGCTACGCTACCTCTAACAGCAGCGCGGATATCCGGATCCCCGCTTATGCAAAGGGCCCCGATAAGCGTCGCTTCGAGCTTCGTAACCCCGACGCTACCTGTAACCCCTATTTCTGCTATGCCGCTATCCTTATGGCGGGTCTCGACGGCGTAAAGAATAAGATAGACCCCCACGCTAACGGCTGGGGCCCCTACGACGTTAACCTTTATCATTTAAGCGATGAGGAAAAGGCAAAATTAAAGCACCTCCCGACCTCCTTGGAAGAGGCTCTCGACGCTTTGGAAAAGGACCACGATTACCTTACCGAGGGCGGAGTTTTCCCCGAGGAATTGCTTAAGAACTTTATCCGCGCTAAGCGTGAGGAATGCCGCGCTCTCGCCGCTATCCCCCATCCCGCAGAGTTCGATAGGTATTATAACCTTTAATAAATCAAAAAGAACGGAGCCTCGCCGCTCCGTTCTTTGTCATCCTGAATGAAGCAAGGCGGAAGCCCTGCGGAATCGAAGGATATATCTGCTTTCTTCGCATATTCTTTGTCTCGGCAACAAAATACCGTCGTAAATCGAGTTCCCGAGAATCGAAGATTTTCGGGTTGGTATCAACGGCTTTAAAGATTACGATTAACTGTATGCAACAATCATAATTGAAAAACAACAAATTTGTAGGGACAGGCGTCCCCGACTGTCCGTGAACGTCACGATTTGTTGTATGTAAGAATTAAAATTGAAAACACTTCGTAAGCGAAAAGGAGACGCTTCATCGTGAAGCGTCTCCTTGCTGTAATTTACTGTGCGAAATATGCATTTTTGATTTGAACGTAGTCAAACATATTCACCTTGCCGTCGCCGTTAAGGTCTGCATTAGCCTGTTCCTCGTCGGTAGCGCCGTCAATGTTGAAATATACGCTCTTGACGTAGATGTAGTCAAACATATTGAACTCACCGTCGCCGTTTACATCCTGGGGAACAGGGTCGGGATCACTGAAGTCGGGTTCGTCGTAAGGATCGAGAAAAACGGGCTCGGGAACCAAATTGTACTCGTTGTTTAGAGCAAAAAATACATCCTTTGCGCATATTTCTGCCGGATCGAATATTACGCCGTAGGTTACGTATCCGTATTTGTCCAAATCTTCTTGCTCTGTTTTCTTATAACTTCCGTAATGAAAGATGCGTTTTACCTTTACACCGTAAAAATCGTTAAGATCATATTGTGAAAGATCGATAACGAAATCGGTATGTATATATACTTGGTCGCCGGCGTAATTAACACCGTCAACCCATTCGTCGTTCCATACCGTTCTTTCGGGAAGCGCATCGCTTTTAGGGGCGGATTCTGTTTCGTCGTTTTCTTTATCGTTTGAATTGTCGGGATCGGACGGAATAATATACGCTAAATCGGGTCTTGCGTGTGCGGTTTCGGAGAAATCCTCGTTTGCTTTGAGCATCTCGTATGCTTCGCGAACACTTACGGAAGAATCTAATTCGAGACAGTAAACGACAAATCCGAGCTCGTCAAATAAGCCTTCCCACTCCTCCATAATGTAAATGTCGGTCGCGGGTACACCGTAGAAATCGAAACTATCTTGCTCGGTATACTTTGATGTGTCGATGAGCTCAAGTGAATAGATAAGGAGAACTCCGTCGGTATAATCTTCTCCGACTACCCATTCCTCGTTCCATTCCTTGACTTCCCAAGAACGCCATTCCTCAAGTTGCGCTTCGTCTGCCGCAAGAACGGTGACTCCTAAGGAACTTATCAATAAACAAATCGCGAGTATAAATGCTATTTTTCTCATAAAATCTCTCCTTTATTTTGCTATTTTAGTAAAGGTTGTATTCGTTACCTCATAACCCTTGCTGCTCCTTCTCGGATTAAAAGGTAACTGCTTTGCACCCTTTCACTATATATATGTAGTTTGAAAGAAAAACGTCTATAAGAAAAATCAAAAAAAATTTCAAAAAATTGAAGTTTGTACAAATAGCTAAAAAAGAACCATTGATTTTGTTGAATATAACAAGGGATTGTTAGGCTTCGGTATAATTTCGAAGCCTATCTCTCGTTAAGCGGAATATATTCTCTGTCGTCCTTGACGGCGATATATGCGGGACGAATGATTTTGCCCGCGTTTTGGATTTCCTCGATACGGTGCGCACTCCAGCCCGCGATTCTCGAAACAGCGAAAATGGGGGTGTAAAGCTCGTTGGGAAGATTCAACATCTTGTAAATAAGTCCCGAATAAAAGTCAACGTTCGCGCTTACGCCCTTGTACATCTTGCGTTTTTCCGCGATAAGATCGGGCGCGAGCCTTGCGACAGTCTCGTAAAGAGCGTATTCCTCCTCGCGACCCTTTTCCTTGGCAAGCTCCTGCGCGCAATTCTTAAGAATATCCGATCTCGGGTCGGAAAGGGAATATACCGCGTGTCCCATACCGTAAATAAGACCCGCGTTGTCGAACGCCTGCTTGTCCAAAAGCTTTGCGAGATAATCTTCGATTTCGCTCTGCTTCTTAATATTGATGCTCTTC
>JAZRLT010000073.1:0-3625 GCA_045646995.1 Eubacteriales bacterium
CCCGAAACACAGGTTGTTCTTCCTCTCCTTGATTCCGATCTTTTGACGGTTATGAAGGCAGTTACAGAAGAACGCCTTTCCGAAACTGAGGTTAAGTTCAGCGATAAGAACGCTTGCTGTGTAATTATGGCTTCCAAGGGCTATCCCGAAAGCTATGGTAAGGGTTATCCTATCTCGATTCCCGACTCGGTTGCCGACAATGTTTACGTTGCGGGTGCGGCGCTTAAGGATGGCGTTCCCGTTACTTCGGGCGGACGAGTGCTCGGCGTTACTGCTATTGCCGATACTCTTCCTGATGCGATTGAGGCGTCTTATAAGCTTGTCGGAGAAATTTCCTTTGAAAATTCCTATTGCCGCAGTGATATCGGCGCACGCGCTTTGAAAGCGTTGGAGGTGAAATAATGGTATTCAGAGTATTTGTCGAAAAGAAAAAGGATCTTGCGCTTGAAGCTAAAGCGCTTCTTAATGACGTCAGAACTCTTCTCGGTATAGAGAATCTTACAGATGTTCGTCTATTTAACCGTTATGATGCGGAAAATATTTCGGAAGAGCTTTTCGAATACGCTAAAAAATCCGTCTTTTCCGAGCCTCAGCTTGATATCGTAAGCGATAATATTGACGGTATTACAGACGCTGTTGTTTTTGCGGTTGAATATCTCCCCGGTCAGTTCGACCAGCGCGCCGATTCCGCTGCTCAGTGTATTCAGATTATTTCTCAGGGTGATAGACCTACTATCCGTACCGCGCGTGTTTATGCTCTTTACGGAAACCTTTCCGAATCCGAAATTGCCGCTGTAAAGAAGTACGTTATCAACCCCGTTGAATCTCGTGAAGCGGCTCTTGAATTGCCTGAAACTCTCAAGATTGAATATGATATTCCTACTACCGTGCGTACTCTTGAAGGTTTTATTTCGCTCGATCGCTCGGGTCTCGAAGCCTTTATTAAGGAATTCGGTCTTGCTATGGATATCGACGATATCACCTTCTGTCAGGAATACTTCCGTAAGGAACAGCGCGATCCTACGATAACCGAAATACGTATGATCGATACTTATTGGTCTGACCACTGCCGTCATACCACCTTCCTTACCGTTATCGATAACGTGACCTTTGAGGATGAACTTCTTAAGAAGACCTATGACGACTATATAGCTACCCGTGCTTCTCTCGGCAGAACCAAGCCGATATGTCTTATGGATATCGCTACTCTTGCTGTCAGAGCTCTTAAAAAAGCAGGTAAGCTTGATAAACTTGATGAATCCGAGGAAATCAATGCTTGTACCGTTAAGCTTGATATCGAGGTTGACGGTGTAACCGAGCCTTGGTTGCTTCTCTTTAAGAATGAAACCCATAACCATCCTACCGAAATAGAACCCTTCGGCGGTGCGGCTACCTGTATAGGCGGCGCGATCCGTGACCCGCTTTCCGGACGCTCCTACGTTTACGGAGCTATGCGTGTTACAGGTGCGGCTGACCCCTTGAAGCCTGTTTCCGAAACTATTAAGGGTAAGCTTCCTCAGCGTAAGATAGTTACTACCGCTGCTGCTGGCTACTCTTCTTACGGTAACCAGATCGGTCTTGCTACCGGTATCGTTGATGAAATATACCATCCCGGCTATGCGGCAAAGCGTATGGAAATCGGCGCTGTTATTGCTGCCGCTCCTGCTGAAAACGTTCGTCGTGAACGTCCCGCGCCCGGCGATGCAGTAATCCTTCTCGGTGGTGCTACCGGACGTGACGGCTGTGGCGGTGCTACCGGTTCATCTAAGTCTCATACTGCTTCTTCTCTCGAAACCTGCGGCGCAGAGGTTCAAAAGGGTAATGCTCCCGAAGAACGTAAGCTTCAGCGCTTGTTCCGTAATGCGGAAGCAAGCCGTCTTATCAAGCGTTGTAACGACTTTGGTGCGGGTGGCGTTTCGGTTGCAATCGGTGAGCTTGCTGACGGTCTTGAAATCGACCTTAACGCTGTTCCAAAGAAGTATGATGGTCTTGACGGTACCGAGCTTGCAATAAGCGAATCTCAAGAGCGTATGGCAGTTGTTGTTGAGGCAAAGGACGTTGCTCGTTTCCTCGAGCTTGCGTATACCGAAAACCTTTCTGCTGTTCAGGTTGCTACCGTAACCGAGGAAGCTCGACTTGTTATGCATTGGAACGGCAACACTATCGTTGATATCAGCCGTGAATTCCTTAATTCTAACGGTGCAGATAAGCATATCGATATTTCCGTTGCGAAGGGCGAATATGATAATAGCTTCAAAGCTGAAGGCGGCTTTACCGAGCTTTATAATAAGGTTGCTACCGACCTTAATACCTGCTCTAAACGTGGACTTTCCGAACGCTTTGACTCTACTATCGGTGCTGGTACCGTTCTTATGCCTTTCGGCGCTAAGTATCAGCATACTCCCATTCAGGCGATGGTACAAAAAATCTCCGTAGAAAAGAAGCATACCGACAATTGCTCCTTCATGTCTTGGGGCTATAACCCCTTCATCACCGAGCAGAGCCCCTATCACGGCGCATATCTTGCCGTAGTAGAATCCGTGGCTAAGTTGGTGGCTACGGGCGCTAAATTCGAAGACGTATACCTTACCTTCCAGGAATACTTCGAACGCCTTGGTAAGGATCCCAAGCGTTGGGGTAAGCCTATGGCGGCTCTTCTCGGCGCTTACCGCGCTCAAATGGAGCTCGGTATCGGTTCTATCGGCGGTAAGGACTCTATGAGCGGCTCCTTCGAGGATCTTCACGTTCCTCCCACGCTCGTTTCCTTCGCTGTTACTGCGGGTAAGACTGACGACGTTGTCTCTCCCGAGTTTAAGAAGGCGGGCAACAAGGTTGTTGTTATCGCTCCTGAATTCGGTGAAGATGGACTTCCTGTTGCCGAATCCCTTATGGCTAACTTTGCTGTTGTTACCGAACTTCTCCGTTCGGGTAAGGCTGTTTCTTGCTATACCCCTGGTATGGGCGGTGTTGCTGAAGCTGTTATGAAGATGTGCTACGGCAATATGCTCGGCTTCCGTTATAACGAAGATGTTACTTTGGAAGAAATCTTTGGCTTGAACTACGGTGCGTTTGTTCTCGAGGTTAAGCCCGAGGTTGAAATCGGCGATGTTATCGGTTATGTAACCGAAGAAAAGACCATTTCCTACGGTGCCGAAACCTATTGCCTCGATAAATTGCTTGCCGAATACGAAGATAAGCTTGAAAGCGTTTATTCCTGTAATATTGCTGACAGCGCTTCGGATATTCCTACTTATAATTATTCCGCAACCGATCGTGTAGCACCCGCTATTAAATCGGCTAAGCCCAAGGTTCTTATCCCTGCGTTCCCCGGTACTAACTGTGAGTTCGATTCTGCTAAGGCTGTTCGTGATGCGGGCGCAGAACCCGAAATTATCGTAATTAATAACCTTTCTGCTTCGGGTATCGCCAAGAGTGTCGAAAACTTCGCTAATGAGCTTAAGACTGCTCAGATGATCTTTATCCCCGGCGGATTCTCGGGCGGCGACGAGCCCGATGGCAGTGCGAAGTTTATTACCGCATTCTTCCGTAATGCCGCTGTTAAGGACGGTGTAACCGACCTTCTCGAAAATCGCGACGGCTTAATGTGCGGTATCTGTAACGGCTT
>JAZRLT010000074.1:0-14992 GCA_045646995.1 Eubacteriales bacterium
CCATTTCTTACCGTCAAGGAACATTTTCTTCAAGCGTTTATGGAAAAACACTCTATTTCGAACCTTGGAAAGAAACGAATTCGACATCAAACGCATTGAAAGATACTCAATTCCCTCTTCTTCCTTCATTTGAAAGTCAGTCGAAGGACCCAGCCCGACAACGGTAGGCTTGTAACCAATCATAAGCAACGTTTTTGCAAACGCATTGGTTCTCACAGCACCGGCGTCAAGGTTAGGATATTTATCCATACAAATGAGTAGTGCGTTTTTCATCAAATAACCTCTAACGTTTATATATCTCAATCAATTCATTCACAACCGATTCGACGGTATAATTACAAGTCACTTTATCAATAAGCCAGCCAGACATTTCCTTTCGGACATCCGGAGAGCTCATTCTATCAAAAGCACTCTTCATAGCATTCACGTCACCGACTTCGACGATAATTCCGCCCTTATCCTCAAGCATCTCACGATTTGCGCCCACGTCGGTAGCAACGCACGGAACGCCTCTTGACATACTTTCAAGCAGTGCTATTGAAAAACCCTCACTATGCGACGGAAAAATAAACACATCGGCGTTATCAAACGCTTCGATGATTTCACTATGAGGCTTTGAACCTGCCAAAACCACGTTTTCGGGTTTATTCCAATCTAACACCTCTTGGCTGACTTCGCCTATAAGAGAAAAGTGAATTTCGGAAAGGATTTCCGCAAGGTCGTATATCTCGCGAATACCTTTAGGAGGTTGCACATAGCCGACAAAAACAGCGTTTTGAATTCTTTCCTTTATATTCTTAGGAGAGGTTATGAGCATACTTCCGTCGATAAAATTAGGAAGCACTCTGTTTTTAACGTTAAACTCGTTAGAAAGATACCGGTGATTTTTACGATTTAACACAAGGGCTTCATCGGCAAGAGCTAAGATTTTTTTCAAAAACACGAGGCTTATACGGGAATTACATTGTGTTTGAATATCACAATGGAAATGTACGATTACTTTACAGGCCTTTTGTTTACGCTTGATTTTACGTGCGGTTAAGTAATCGCGTATTAATCCGAAGGCTCCGCAAGACGTATTAATATGTGCGACGTCATACTTTTTGCTCTTTAGAAACGCACGCAAGTCACGAAAAATCCTTCGTGTACGGACAAATTCGTCAAGCATACTGCGTTTAGCGTTTCCGTTTTCAGCACGTTTGCCCACCGTTGCGATATTAAGCAAATCGCAATCCAAAGAATCGGGAAGGTTTTTAAGAAACGTATCCGTCCAAACGGCAATACCGCCGTTCGATTTTTCGGTTTTAGGGGACACAAGCAGAAGTTTAAGCATAAACAAGCCTCAATAGCTAATCAGAAAGACAATCATAGTGACGATACTATGAATTCATAATAATATTATATACTTTCTCAGCAGAATAGTTTTCCTTCAAAAATTCATAGGCACACACACGTTTATTTGATACATCATCGCATTTGGCCTCAAGGACTGTTTTGACGAAGTTTTCTTCCCGATCACTCTCGCACCACCAACCGAATCCTCCGTTTACTACGATGCTACCGATATCAGTATTCGCATCGGTACAAGCTAAAACAGGAAGGCCTGCCTGCATATATGAAAGTAGTCTTGACGGAAAATTCGGAATAGTGAAACGGTAGTCAAGAAAAATCAAACCAAAATCGCAACACGCGATCATTCTATCATAGTCTTCTTTCGATAGATATCCAAACAGCTTAACGTGACTCGGTTTTTCTTCCTCTAAATAATGTTCAAGAATACATCTGTCAGTTCCGTCTCCGGCAACAACAAAAAAAACATCATTTATATCGGCACATGCTTTCAAACACTTCACTATAAAAGATACCGTCTGGGGTCTTCCGAGGTTACCCCCGTATACGAAAACTTTTTTATCTTGAGGTATGTTATATTTCTCACGGATTTTTGCACGTCCGGTATCATCTAACCTAACGTCTTGGATATCAACAGCATTGGGACAAAGACCAATTTTATCACGAGGGATTTCAGAATTATGCTTCGAAAGGTATTCCACGTTTGCAGGCGACATACAGCCTATGTAATCAGAAATGCTGTAAAGCGTCTTCTCTTTATTTCTGAAGTATCTATATATCAAACCTTTCAAACCCGTCTTAGAGAGCATACCAAGATCCACAGCGTTTTGAGGAAAGATATCCTTAAGCATCAAATACGCTTTCGCATTATCACGTTTTTTTATATACTTTATAACCTTTGCAAACGTGATGGGAGGTGTAGAATAGAGCACCAAATCGAACTTAACGCCGTTAAAATACTTCTTAATAGCATGCAAAAACTTGTTTTCAATCGATATCGTAGATAATCCCTTTTCAATTATACCGCATTGTGTGATATTACCGGTTGAAATGTGAAGCATTTTCGCGCCGTTTTCATCTACCAAATGCGTACTTTTGCCTGTCTTTTTTTCATACGGGCTCGCCGTATAAATTTGATGACCGTCATTACGGAAATGTCGCAACAAATCCGAATAGATGCCACGGTCTTCTATACTTTCCATAGGTCCAATGGTTAAGAAAAGTATATTCATAGCTTAGGTTCTCCTGATTCATTGTTCAATCGGATTGAATTGTTATACAAAGTTGGTCTTCAAAAATCATCAACCAACAACGTAATAAACACAATCACTTTTTAGGGGCGTAGAACATACGGAGAATCAGCTCGTCGAGTTTTTCTTCATCGGCGTAGAATTCCATATATCGTTCACCCTTTACGTTTTCACCCGCAGGGGAAACGATTTCATTTAGGGTATATTCGGAATATCGGTTTGTCAGTGCAGCGAGAACATCGACAGAGCAATCGGAAACCATATATTCCGAAACGTCGTCATAAGTTTTGACAAGGAAGCGATCGCTTTCCTCGGTTTTATTATGTAACGCTTCAAAAAAGCCCTTAATAAACTCCTCGTGGCGTTTCATTCGCGAAACGTTCATCTCGTCGCCAACATCCTTTCGAGTTCTCACGAAGTTAAGCGCTTGGGACGAATTAAGAACGACCTCGCCTTTAGGAATGGTAGGATCCACCGCTGAAAAATCGTCGGTAACGTTAACCTTTACACCGCCTACCGCATCGGTAAGAATTCCTATCGCATCCATATTAAGAGCTACGTAATAATCTATTTCCAATCCGTAGAGGAAATCGGAAACGGTTTTTTCAGTATTCATACAGCTATCCGCAAGACCGCTTCCGTAAGTATGCGAAAGTGCGAGCTGACCGTTAAGGGTTCCCGCCTGTTTACCGCCGATTCCGAGAACCGGCATATCGAGCATAGTATCGCGATTAAGACAAAGTACGCTGTAAGATTTATCCGCCTCGTCAAAAACCGCCAAAGCCACAACGTCGGCTTCGCCGTCGTTATTATACGAGCCGCTCGATACGACCTTGCCCTCTTTATCGATACCCATAACGAGAAATACGGTAATATCCTGACGCGGAAAATATTTAATTCCGTTACGTTCAATCGTTTTGGTCGGAGTTTCTTCGGGTTCCGTAGAAACAGCGGGCTTCAATAGTTGTAGCCCGCTGTAAATTACAACAAGCAGAAGAAGCACAACGGCGATACCCGAAAGAAGGAATTTAAAATTAATATGCTTTTGCATATCTATTCACCTTTTTTGCTTGTCTGCAAATATTTTTAATTATACTCTGCTTCTCTTATAGGAATAAACGTTTGCGGCAACAAGTGCAGCGATAAGAAGAACTGCGCTTACCATAACAACGGTCCAGAAGGTGTTATTAGAGGCGTCACCGGTTTGAGGAGTATCATCGGGATTTTCAGTAGGTACCATAAATGCAACGGGGCAGAAATCCTCGAAGGTGCAGCTTATAGTGCCATCGCCGTTATTAACGGTTTTTACGATAGGAGCCCACTTACCGCCCTTATAGGACATAACGTAAACAGGAGTATCCTTGTCAACGTTAACCTTGAATTTAAGAGTCAAGGTATTTCCGACGGGAGCGAGCTTTTCCTTAAGCTCATCGCAAAGAACGGTAACGTCGAAAAGATCCCTTACTACAAGATCGTCAGCATCGTTGCCTTCACCAAGATCGGAAGCAACCATTTTATTGAGTTCGTCGCTCATAGAAGCGAACTTATAGCCATCAGCAGAGATCTCTGAGTACACATCCAAAAGAAGTTCAGCAGCGTCCGCAGGGATTCTTTCGGAGGTTTCAGCCTCAGAAACGGGGGTGATAACTATACAATCGTGATATTCGGTAGAAACAACATTACCGTTAGGATCGACAACGTAACCGATAACAGGTCTGTCATCGCCGCTTCCGACAATTTCGGGAGCAGGCTTATAGGTAATGCTTTCGACAAATCTTTCAGCCGAAGCAACGGTAACGCACATTACAGCAAGCAAAGCGGCAACGAGCACAAAAGAGATGATTTTTTTCATAATAAGTTCTCCGTGTTTCTTTATATTTTGAAAATTATTCACAAATTAATTTATTTTGAGAAGCGTATACAGCCTCCAAATAACGTTCATAGGATTTACGCTTAATGACATTCAACGCCGATTCTATATCGGGCTTTCTTGTTTTCATATTATGACAATCGGAGCCGATAAGATGGATTTTACCTTCAGAAAGCATTCTGAGCGCAAGACGCTTTGTCGAGAAATTCGAAAAAAATTCGGCGTTCACCTGTATCATAACGGGCAAAGAAGCGAGTCTTTCAAACACCTTGCCTCCGCCTATACGCGGAAGGTAACGGTCAACGTGAGCTATAACGGGTATAAGTCTCCGTTTCGGATATATGCTCGCCATCTCAACAAGAAGGCGTTCATCCCACTGACGCGTCGGCATTTCGATAAGAATACAATTCGTACCCTCGACAACGAATTTATCGAGATATTCGCAATCACTGATACCGTCGAAATAATGAACCTCTGCGCCGAGAACGAGTCTCGGTAAGTCTTGTTCATCGCCGATGGCACCGCAAAGCCTTTCAAAGGAAGCGGTTCTGCGTTCAAGGAAGCGTTCGGGCTTATCATGATTAGCGTAAAAATGAGGAGTAAGCACAACCGTTTTCACGCCTTGACGAAATTCCTCGCGAAGCATCTCAACAGACATCTCGACAGAACGGCTCCCGTCATCCATTTTAGGAAGAATATGAGTGTGAAAATCAACGATCCTATTCATACAGCTCTCTTAATTACTCTTCAGTAGTAGTCTGATAGCCGTACTTATAGTACTTTTTGTAGTAACGTTTTCCGTAGCGGTAATATCTGCGTCCACCCTCGGACACACGGTTCATAACAACGCCGAGGATACGCGCGCCCACGAACTCAAACTGCTCAACCGCATGAGCGAAGGAATTTCTGTTACAGTAATTCTGGCAAACAACGAGCAACATACCGTCAACGAATTTAGCGGCAACGATCGCATCACTAACCTCACCGACAGGAGGAAGGTCGAGCACGATATAATCGTAGCACTCGCGCAAGCCCGAAATAAGCTGTTCCATTCTATCGGAGCTCAAAAGCTCGATAGGATTGGGAGGTACGCGACCTGCGGTAATTACGTGTACGGGCATAGAGGTTTCATCCACAGCACCGTAGGTTTGGAAAATTGTTTCAATACTGTTTTTGCCGGTAAGATAGTTGGACAAGCCGGGTACTCTTTGAATATTGAGCTTAGCGGCAAGAGACGGACGTCTCATATCGCAGTCGATTATCAATACCTTTTTACCGAGCTGAGCCAAGGAATAAGCAAGGTTTATAGAGGACAAGCTCTTACCCTCGCCCGCGAGAGCACTGGAGACACCCACCACTCGGCAAGCCTTTTCATCGGCAAACGAGAATTCAAGCTTGGTACGAAGAAGCTTATATGCCTCGGAGGCGCCAAAGCTTATACCGGAACCGACAAGCGCGATATTTTTCGAAGGATCGTTTTCGAGAATCTTTTTCTTTTTTGACTTTTTATCGCCGTCGCCGTAATAATACCCGCCCTTGCCGGAGGACATCATATCGGGAACAGCAGACAAGATAGGATGCGCGCTGACTTGAGTAACGTCATCCTCGGAACGAACGGTAGTGTCGAATACTTCTATAAGAATGATTATAGCCATTATTGCAACGAAGCCGATTCCGAATCCGAGAGCGGTGTTTTTAACTTTATTCGGGGAGCTGGGCGAGGTTGCCACAACGGCGTAGTCAACAACCTTAGCCGATGTACCCTCGACGATATCCGAAATACGGTTAGGTAATACATACGCGATAGCGTTCGCTATCTTTTCGGCTTCCTTAGGATCGGGACCGGTAATAACGACCTCGAACACCTCGGTAGAGTTTACGGAGGTCGCGCTTATCATTCCCTCAAGCTCGCCAACAGTGTAATCGAGATCAGCGTAATCGATAACGTCACTCAAGCAAGTACGCGAGTTCAGAATAACGATATACGTATTAACGAGGTTTTTAGAGGCGACGATATCACCCGAATCAATAGAAATAGATTCGCCACCCAACGAAAGCGAGCTGTTATTAACGTAAAACATAGCCGAAGATTGGTACTGAGGAGTGATAAGATAAACAGTCGCAAGAAGCATCAGTGCCGCAGTTACCACAGGTACCAAAAGCACCATCCAGAGCTTGCTCAAAACAGCCTTCCAGATACGCTTTAAATCTATTTCGATGGTTTCCATATTTGCTTTATTTTTGTTCATAATCCAAACCTCAAAAGCCGAGGGCGCAATCTCCTCGATTTTAAACATTCTATATCAGATAAATTCTATCACAAACACACCGACATGTCAACAAAAACAGCAAAAAAACTTCAATAAAAAGCTTTTCACAGCATCGGAGCAAAGATACGCACAACCGAACGCCAAAAGCGTCTCAAAAAGCCCACCTTTAGCATTTCGGGGTTCAGTTCAACGCTCTCGGAAAGCGTTTCGTTCACATCGGCGCACAGCGATTTTATCACATCACATTTATAAAACCAAACGCCGTTTTCGAAATTATGAACCAAACTTCGATAATCAAGATTCATTGTTCCTATAACAGCATATTCACCGTCTGCTACGTAGGTTTTCGCGTGGATGAATCCGGGAGCATATTCATATATCCGCACTCCCGCATCCATAAGGCGTTTACAATAGCTTTTCCCCATACCCGCAACTATACGGCTATCGTTTTTTCGGGGCAATACGACACGAACGTCAACTCCCCTCAACGCGGCGTTTTCGATAGTTTGACAAAGTTCGTTATCCATTACCAGATACGGCGTGGTTATATACACGTATTGCGTAGCGTTATTTATTAAATTCTGAATAACACATTTGCCGACACGGTACTTATAGATCGGTCTGGGACCATCGCCGAAGGGTACGACGTATCCACTCTCGGTCATATCGTTCGCGGGATAAAGAGCATCAGGATAATCAGGAACATTTTTGACATTTATACCGTAATCAACAGTAAAAAGCTTTGTCAGTTCCCAGACCGCATTCCCCTCCAAGCGCACGGCAACGTCCTTATAATGACCAAAAACGTCAGGTTTAAGATTTATATATTCATCAGCAATATTTATACCGCCGGTATAACCGATTTTTCCGTCAATAACGGCGATTTTTCTATGGCTGCGGTTATTCATTTCCCTAACCGCACCGCCGCGCAGGAAGGAAAACACAGCAGTCTTTATACCGTAAGAGTTCAAAAGTTTAAAATAGCTTCCCGAAACGGTGGTCATACAACCTATATCGTCATAAACCACTCTTACATCGAGACCCTCGCAAACCTTTTTCTTAAGAATCTCAAGAACAGAGCCCCAGAAAACACCGTCATCAATGATATAGTATTCAAGAAATATGAATTTTTCAGCACGTTCCAAATCCGCAAGAAGGCTTTCGTGCATTCCCTCTCCCGACGAAAAATAGGTTTGTTTCGTATTCGTAAACACGCTTGTTTCGGCGATATTGCAAATCATTTTCGCCTGACTCGCCGCGATGGGATTTTCGGACTCTAACGCACGAATCGTCTCACTATCATCCTTTTTATATCCGTTATCTTTAAGAAACCTTAATCTTTTTATATATTTTCTTTTAAGCGTTCTGGAATAAAGCATGAAGTAAAGCGTCGAGCCGATTATCGGTATAACAAGCACAAAGAAAAGCCACGGAACCTTATAGTCGGGATTATCGTCCGACGCTATTATAGTCAAAACGCAGGCTATCTGCATAATTACCGCGATAAAATAAAATACCGGCGAGTGGAAGCAAAGCGCGACAACAACACCGATTATCGCAAGAATTTCGACGAGCGCAATAACAAGCGCGAGGTAATAACGAATAGGAATATAGGTTATTTCGCGCTCTATCGTTTGTTCCTTATATTTGAATCTTATTTTAGTTTTCAAGCAATCACTACCCTTCATATCTGTTATAGTACTTAACGCCCGAAAAATCAAGAGACGCCTGTAAACTTTTAGTGTCGAAGCAGGATATCAACCTATAAGATGATTATTGACCGCGGAAGCTATACCTATCGAATCCTTGCCGAATCTCGAACGAATAGAATCTACCGTCGTCTCAAGCGAACGAAGCTTTTGATATCTCGCTTCGGAATCCGAAAGAAAAAATTGCCGTTGAAGCTCGCATTCATTTTCCCTCGTAAGCTTTTCGGCATGAACCGAAACCGAATATATTTCGGTATCCGGAGAAGCGTTAGCCGAGATCAACTCGAGCGCGCAAGAGGCAAGATCGTTATAAAGGCAGGTCGGCGTTTTCAGCTTAACCGAACGGTTTATCGAGGTCTGGTCGGGATAGCGGATAGTTACAGAAACCGAATTACAGCATAATTTATGCTTCCGCAAGCGTTCGGCAACCGACATCGAAAGATAGGTGACAGCGAAGGAAATATCCTCAGGCGTAACAAGATTAGCTCGGAAGGTCATACCGTTACTTACGGATTTCGGGTCAGGCTCGTAGCCCATAGGCGTAACCTCGGTATAGTCCCGTCCCAAGGCGAAATTTCGAAGCATAACGCCGTTTTTGCCCATATATCTCGAAATGAATTGTTCATCACAGCAAGCGAGGTCACCTATTGTTTCTATCCCTACGCTTGCAAGCGCTTTAGCGCAGGAGGGTCCGACAAAAAGAAGAGCCGAGGTCGGCAGGCGCCACACGATCGAGGCAAATCGTTCATACGGTATCACAGTCGTTCCGTCGGGCTTATTCATATCGCTTCCAAGCTTCGCAAAGACCTTATTAAAGGACACGCCTATCGAAACGGTTATACCAAGCTCATTCTTAACTCGGGCTCGTATAGAATCGGCGATTTCCCTACCGCTCCCGAAAAGCTTTTTAGAGCCCGTAACATCAAGCCAGCTTTCATCAATACCGAAGGATTCAACCAAATCGGTATAATCGTAAAATATACGATTCATTTTCTTCGACATTTCGCTATATAATCCATAGGTAGGGCGAACGGTAAGAAGCTCGGGACATTTTTGCTTCGCAGACCATATAGTTTCACCCGTTTTTATATTATATCGCTTGGCAAGTTGATTCTTCGCGAGGACTATTCCGTGTCTATCCTCTACGCTGCCGCAAACCGCCATGGGCGAAAGCGCATATTCGGGATTTTGCATTATCTCGCAGGAAGCGAAAAAAGAGTCGGCATCACAATGGAGTATAGTCCTATGATTGCCGAAATCCTTATTTTTTCCATTATCTTCTACTCGAAAATTGGAGTTATACATTATTTTACTTCCGTCCGAATGACCGATATACATACATGTTTACCTCTTTTTTAACAGTATGCATATTATACAACCCGAACGTTTGTTTGTCAAGAACATTTGTTTGTTTTTGGTTTGAAAACTCAATTTCAAGGACCGTCGAGGACGCCGGTCCCTACATTATACAAATCCGAAACGGCACAACAAAATAATCCAAACCCTTGAAGCACAAAGCAACAAATTAAAAAGAACGCACAATCGGGATAAATCCTTTTTGTGCGTTCTGTGTTATTGTGCTTAGCGCGAAAAAGCGCGTAGCAGAGTGGATGCAGAATGGACAAACGAAACCCGAAGCTGTACAAATGTACTGCGAGAGGTTTCATTTGTTCATAGCAAAAAGACATAAAAATCGAGAAAACGGAGCCGAAGCGCCGTTTTCTTTCATTAAATCTCTTTTTGATTATCGGTCTTTTTGCGTTCTGCGCCGCTATGCTTAGCGCAATTATTTCTTGACGTCGTCTATGGATTTGGTAACCTTATGCTGAATCGGAGTCCACTCAACCTTCTTGAAGAGAGCATGAACCGCGATAGGCGCATAGCTTAACATAAATATCGGGAAGGTGAAGAGATAGAATATACGCTTACTCGGAGATGCGTCGATAACCTCCCACTCGGTAACGAGGGTTATAAAGCCAACGACGAAGATGAGCATATAGATTATCGTACAGAAATAGATTATCGGGAACAGGCAGTGATGGAAGAGAGCCCACGTACTCGGGTCTCCCATATATTCGGTAACGCCGTAGGCACATTCGCCGATACAGAGAAGAACCGAAAGGATAGTAAACGCCAAAGCGGGAAAAATCGTCATAAGCATATCATAGCAGGCAAATTTGCCGCCAAACATACCCTTAAAGAGCTTTCCGCCGTATTTACCGAATACCTGATAGAAGCCCTTAGACCAACGGAGACGTTGGATCCAAGATTGCTTGAAGGTTTCGGGCTGTTCGTCGTAAACTATCGAGCCGGCGCTGTAACCGATCTTTTCGCCCTGAATCGCCATATCGACAGAAAATTCGATATCCTCGGTCAAAAGATGGTACTTCCAGCCGTTATTACGCTCGACTATCTTACGGCTTATACAGAAGCCGGTACCCGAGATAGCGCAGGACGTACCGAGACGCATTCTCGCGTTATTAAGATATTTCGCTTCACGGAGGAACCAAAGAGAATAACCCGCGGAAACCCAGTTAGTACCGTAGTTTTTGGAGTTACGGTAGCTCGTAAGAGCGATATATCCGCGATTGAAATTAACGTTCATTTCCTTGACGAAGTTTTCGTCAACGAGGTTATCGGCATCGAAGATGATATATGCATCACAATCGTCGCCCTCAGCCAAAAGCTTCTTAAAGAGGAAATCGAGAGCATATCCCTTACCGATAAGTTCCTTATTATTACGTTCAACGACCGTGGCGCCGTATTGTCTTCCGACATCGGCGGTATTATCGGTACAGTTATCGGCAATAAGGAATATCTTGATAAGCTCCTTGGGATAATTCTGGCGGTTAATACTTTCGAGAAGATTACCGATAACGTTTTCCTCGTTACGGGCGCTGATTACGATACCGAATTTATTTTGTTTTTCGGATTGAACCGGCATAGAGCGGTCTTTTCCGAGGAAAACCCAGAATATATACAAAAACTGATACAAATAACAGAGAACGAAAACAGAAGTAAGTACGATATTACATATCGTAAATACCAATTCTATATCAAAAGGCATTTTTAATACCTCCCAAATCAAATTTTTAGTATTATACACCATTTATTTCTAAAAGTCAATGGTGACATACAAAACAGCATAGCACCCCGACCTTTGGCAATCGGGGTGCTGATAATATTAAAGTCTGGAAGCGATAGCTTCAAGGAAGCCGAGAGTATCGACCTGAGTTTTATTTTCAAGCTCGGAAATAAGGTAAAGGTCCTTAGTCATAGTGCCGCTTTCGATAGTATCGATAGTAGCACGCTCGAGCTTTTCGGCGAAGGCAACGAGCTCGGGGAGCTCGTCCATTTCACCGCGCTTCTTCAAAGCACCCGTCCAAGCAAAAATAGTTGCGACGGAGTTGGTGCTGGTGGGAAGACCCTTAAGGTGGTTATAGTAGTGGCGCTGAACGGTGCCGTGAGCAGCCTCGTATTCATAAACGCCGTCGGGAGAAACAAGAACGCTTGTCATCATAGCAAGCGAGCCGTACGCGGTAGAAACCATATCACTCATAACGTCGCCGTCGTAGTTCTTACAAGCCCAGATAAAGCCGCCCTCGGAGCGGATAACGCGAGCAACAGCGTCATCGATAAGGGTATAGAAATATTCAAGTCCTGCTTCTTCGAAACGAGTCTTATACTCGGTTTCGTAAACCTCGGCGAAGATATCCTTAAAGTTATGGTCATACTTCTTGGAAATAGTATCTTTCGAGGAGAACCAAAGGTCCATATTGGAATCAAGAGCGAAGTTAAAGCAGCTTCTCGCAAAGCTCTTTATACTCTTATCGATATTATGGACACCTTGGATAATGCCGTCAGTCTTGAAATCGTGGATAAGAGCGCGGGTTTCGGTTCCGTCAGCGGAGGTAACTACGAGTTCCGCCTTAGAGCCGCCTTCAACCTTCAATTCGGTAGCCTTATAGATATCGCCGTAAGCGTGACGGGCGATAGTGATAGGCTTATGCCAATTACGAACATAGGGGGGAATACCCTTAACGATAATAGGAGTACGGAAAACAGTACCGTCGAGGATAGCACGGATAGTACCGTTGGGGGACTTCCACATTTCCTTAAGGTTATATTCGGTCATTCTTGCCGCGTTGGGGGTAATAGTAGCGCACTTAACTGCAACGCCGTATTTCTTGGTAGCGTTAGCCGAGTCAATGGTGACTTGGTCGTTAGTTTCGTTACGGTATTCGAGACCGAGGTCGTAATATTCGGTCTTAAGATCAACGTACGGAAGAATCAAGATATCCTTTATCTGTTTCCAGATAATTCTTGTCATTTCGTCGCCGTCCATTTCGACAAGCGGCGTTTTCATTAATATTTTAGACATTTTATTCTCCTGTTAATTCTGTTTTGTATACTCTAAAAGACCGCCGGCGAGGATTATATCGATATCTCTGCCGGAAAGCGAGGAAACAAGTTTAATTTCCTTGCCGTTAGCGTTAAGAACGATATCTCTTCCCTCTTTGATACAGTTTCTGACGTCGTTTATAGAAAGCTTATCGCCAAGCTCGAGAGAATCATAATCAGCCGCGTCGGCGAAGGTAAGAGGAAGAATACCTGCGTTTACAAGGTTAGCTGCATGGATACGCGCGAAGCTCTTAGCAATAACAGCCTTTACGCCAAGGTAAAGAGGAACGAGCGCCGCGTGCTCACGAGACGAGCCCTGACCGTAGTTTTCGCCGCCGATGATTATACCGCCGTTCTTTTCCTTTGCTCTCGCGGGGAACTGCTCGTCGCAAACCTCGAAGCAGAAGTTAGAAAGGAAGGGGATATTCGAGCGGTAAGGAAGAATCTTCGCACCCGCAGGCATAATATGGTCGGTAGTGATATTGTCACCGACCTTCAAGATACATTCGCAATCGATATTATCCGCCAAGGGTCTGCTTTCGGGGAAGGGCTTAATGTTAGGTCCGCGAAGAACCTCAACGTTTTTCGCATCCTCAACGGAAGCAGGAAGAATAACCATATTATCATTAACGTCGAACTTTTCGGGCATCGGGAAAGAGGGCATTTCACCGAGAGTTCTGGGATCGGTGAGCACACCGGTAAGAGCCGAAACTGCAGCAGTTTCAGGGCTTACGAGATATACGTCGGCATCCTTGGTACCGCTTCTTCCAAGGAAGTTACGGTTGAAGGTACGGAGAGAAACACCCGCAGACTGAGGAGACTGTCCCATACCGATACAGGGACCGCAAGCGCTTTCCAAAATTCTTGCGCCCGCGTCGATCATCCAAGAGAGAGCACCGCAAGCGGCAAGCATATTATAAACCTGCTTACTGCCGGGAGCGATAGAGAGCGACACGTTATCGTTAACGGTCTTACCCTTAAGTATATGAGCGACCTTCATAAGGTCAACAAAGGACGAGTTAGTACAAGAGCCGATACAAACCTGATCGACCTTGATAGCGCCTATCTCCTCGATAGACTTAACGTTATCGGGGCTATGAGGACAAGCAGCAGCGGGAACGAGCGAGGAAAGGTCGATATCAACGACAAGGTCGTAAACCGCATCCTCATCAGCCTTCAACTCAACGTAATCAGCTTCTCTTCCCTGCGCCTTAAGGAACGTGAGAGTATTTTCATCAGAGGGGAATACCGAGGTAGAAGCGCCGAGCTCGGCACCCATATTGGTAATAGTACCTCTTTCGGGAACGGTAAGGGTCTTAACACCTTCTCCGCCGTATTCGATAATTCTTCCGACACCGCCCTTAACGCTCAAGCGGCGAAGAACCTCTAAAATAACGTCCTTAGCGGAAACCCAGTCGTTAAGCTTACCGGTAAGGTTGACGCGAACCATTTCGGGCATAGTGATATGGTAAGCACCGCCGCCCATAGCAACGGCAACGTCAAGACCGCCCGCACCGAAGGCAAGCATACCGAGACCGCCGCCCGTAGGAGTATGGCTATCCGAGCCGATAAGAGTCTTACCGGGGATACCGAAGCGCTCTAAATGAACCTGATGGCAGATACCGTTACCGGGACGAGAGAACTTAAGTCCGTACTTCTTAGCGCAGGTACGGATATAAAGGTGGTCGTCGGCGTTCATAAAGCCGTTCTGAAGGGTATTATGGTCGATATATGCAACCGAAAGCTCGGTTTTAACGCGAGGAATACCCATAGCCTCGAATTCGAGGTATGCCATAGTACCGGTAGCGTCCTGAGTCAAGGTTTGGTCGATACGGAGACCTATCGGAGTACCTTTTATCATTTCGCCCTCAACGAGGTGGGCTTTAATTATTTTCTGAGCAATAGTCAAACCTGCCATTAGAGATTTTCCTTTCTGTTTTCAATATCAATATAAGGATTACTGCCGTGAACCGCTCTGTACGCGGGGCGCATAATACGCTTACCCGAGATAAGCTCTTCAAGACGGTGAGCGCACCAGCCCGAAAGGCGGGCAATGGCGAAGAGAGGAGTATAAAGCTCTTCGGGGATATTGAGCATACGGTAAACAAGACCCGAATAGAGGTCAACGTTAGCGCAGATAGC
>JAZRLT010000075.1:0-7319 GCA_045646995.1 Eubacteriales bacterium
GTGGGTTCAAGTCCCTTCATCCGCACCAAAAACGAAAGCACCTTTTGGGTGCTTTTCTTTTTGCTTATAAGGGGTGGCAGAAAGGCAGTGCAAAAGAGTACCCGACTCTTTTTGACACCGCAGGTTTGTACAGAAAGTACAGCAAAAAGGACGTTTTTTTGAAACATAAAAATCGAATAAACTCTCTTCACACTCATCACAAACCATTGACTCATTTAGGTGAATATGAGATAATATTTTTTATAGATTTGAACCTTTTGGTGTTTTGAATCGACTATATAAGTGAAATCGATTTCAAGAACACTTAATGAGGAGGTGATAATGTGAGCGAATTCGAAAAGCTATTGCAGGAAAACCTTATACCGCTTGAGCGATATGTTAAGTTCAAGATAAACAACAAGCACGATGCAGAAGATATAATTCAAGACGTTTGCCTTACCGCTACTATGAAATTTGATACACTGAAGAATACTTCTGCGTTCAAGGCGTGGTTGATTGGTATTGCAAATCACAAGTGCAACGACTATTACAGAAGAAAAGCAAAAAATATGAATATTTCTTTGGAAGTTTTGTCCGAGTCGGCTCTAAAGATAGGAAGATTTGGCATTACCGAACATAGCGTTGTACGAGATACTTTAGATGCGTTGGGTGATAAAGAAAAGCAAATATTATATTTGTATTTCTTCAAGAATATGTCGCAGGAGGATATCTCAAAGCAGCTTTCGATTCCGATCGGTACAGTCAAGAGTAGATTGCATTATGCTAAAGAAAAATTCAAGCAACATTATCCCTATAAAGAAGCATCAAAAGGAGAAATAAATATGAAAAAGCTACCCGATGTTTTGCCCGAATATAAAATCGTAAAATCCGACCTTGCTCCGTTTAGTGTCATTCACGAAGAGCTTCCGGGGATGTTTATCATACCCCGAATGAACGAATCCGTTTCTTTCGGAATGTATGATATGCCGGAACGAAAGCAAAACGGCATGTATAATTTGAGCGTGACCGGAAAGGTTGTACTTCACGGAATAGAGGGTGTAGTAATCAAAAAAAGCTACACCGAAAGTTCGTTGGAAGAAGAAACGACCGTATTCGCACAGCTTACAGATACAAATTGCAAGTATTTGGGCGGCATTTCTACCGATAAAGACTGCAACACGAAAATAATCACCTTTTTAGATTCCGACTTCGACGATTATTACGGAATTGGTGAGGACAACTGCGGATTTCCCACTCACCGCAAAGCGGAAGGCAGAATCACCGAAACAGAAGAAGGAATTAAAATGATTTCGGATGATGATGTTTCCGATATTTTAGGTAGGTTCGCAATAACAATTAATAACATTACTTACGATACGATTCGTCTTATTGATTATCAAGACGGTAATCAAGGAGGAATGTTATGCGAGCATTATCTCGATAAAAACGGCCGCACAATTCTTTGGCGCAGATTCAACAAAAACGATTGGGCGTATAAACGCTATGGCAAGCTCTGGACAGAGATGCTTCCCGATAACGAAACGCTTACCGTCAACGGCGAAACCTACGTTCATTGGTACGACTGCATAACCGATTATATTCTTTAACAAAAAAGCCGACAAGAAGTGATTCCTTGTCGGCTTTTGTCATACAGCATTATACTTCTATTCTTTTATCTTTAAAATAAAACTCCTTATCACGGTCGTTTACTTCCCGCAATACTTTACAAGGATTACCGACGGCAACAACGTTCGACGGAATATCTTTAGTAACAACACTTCCCGCCCCTATAACGGTATTATCTCCTACTGTTACTCCCGGCAATATAATCGCACCCGCGCCTATCCAGCAATTTTTACCTATCCTTACAGGAGCGTTATACTGATAGCCTTGTTCGCGCAATTCGGGCAATATAGGGTGCCCCGCCGTTGCAATAGTGACGTTAGGTCCTATCATAGTATAATCGCCTATATAAATAAACGTATCGTCCACAAGAGTAAGATTAAAGTTAGCGTAAACGTTTTTACCAAAATGCACGTGACGTCCGCCCCAATTAGAACGCAAGGGCGGTTCGACATAACACCCTTCCCCAAGCTCGGAAAACATTTCCTTAAGCATAACTTCGCGTTTTTTAAGCTCATTGGGACGCGTGGCGTTGAAATCGTAAAGCTTTTCAAGGCAATCAAGTTGAACGCTCATAACCGATTCATCGGTAGGCAAATACAGTTCGCCCGTATGGAGCTTATCTATTATCGCCATATTATTCCCCAAGCATTTCGGAAACCGCTGTCATAATGCCAAGCTTTCCGCTTTCGTAAGTCAATCCGCCCTGCATATAAACGAGATAGGGCTCACGCAACGGTGCGTCTGCCGAAAGCTCGATCGAGCTTCCCTGTGTAAACGCGCCTGCCGCCATGACAACAGAATCGTTATACCCCGGCATTTCCCATCCTTCGGGCACTACGAAGCTATCGACGGGCGAGCCTTTCTGGATACCGCGACAGAACTTTAAAACGTTCTCGGCATTATGCAATCTTATAGTTTGAATGATATCGCTTCTTCTTTCGTTCCAAGCGGGTGAGCATTCAAATCCGAGCTTTTCAAATATAGCCGCGGCAAAATGAGCGGTCTTTATTGCCTGTGCGGTAATATGAGGAGCGAAGAACAAGCCTTTAATCATAGGCTTTGTTGCACCCATAGAAGCGCCCGCCTCAAGTCCGATACCTGGAACGGTAAGACGGTAAGAGGCAAGCTCGACTGCTCGCTGTGTACCGACTATGTATCCGCCCATTTCGGCTATACCGCCGCCTGCATTCTTTATAAGCGATCCTATAAGAAGATCACCCTTGGGTTCCTCCTCTTCACAAAATTCACCGTAGCAGTTATCCACAACAAGATAAACGCCCTCGTATTCACGAACAAGGTCAAACAACTCATTTATTTCCGCAACGGTAAGAGTACGTCTGTCGCCGTATCCCTTCGAGCGCTGTACGTAAACAATCTTTACACTCTTATCCTCGTCAAGAATCTTACGAACCGCATCATAATCAATATATTTGCCATCCGCGAGCTCTACATCGCGATATTTAATTCCGTATTCGGCAAGAGAACCCTCTCCGTTTTCAGCACTTCCACCCAAGCCGATAACGTTATCCAAGGTATCGTAGGGCTTGCCGCTTGCAGAAAGCATCGTATCATTAGGACGAAGAACACCATAAAGCGCTACAGCAAGGGCATGTGTACCCGAGATAAGCTGGGAACGCGCAAAACCGCATTCCGCACCAAACGCTTCGGCAAACATTTTATCGCACAGGTCTCTGCCGTCATCATTGTAGCCATAGCCACAGGTAGGATTGAAATGACGATCGGAAAGACGGTTTTCACGAAATACCGACATAACCTTTTCGGTGTTCTTAAAAGCAATTTTATCGATTTCCGCAAATATCGGAGCAAGCTCAAGCTCGCATTCTTCCGCTAATTTAATAATCTTTTCGTTAAACATTGTAATTACCTATTATTCCACACCGTTTTCTATAAAGGAAATCAAAAGATCCAAGCAAGCATCAAGATCGTCCTTATCTATCATTTCGACAGGTGTATGAACGTATCTTGTAGGAAGCGATATACAGCAAGCGTAGCTGCCCGAGCCTGCTATCTGCATTTGAGAAGTATCGGTACCGCCCGCAAGAAGAACCTCATATTGATACTTGATATCGTTTTCTTTTGCAAGCTCGGTAAGGCGTTCAACCATTTTAGGAGAACAGATAACAGAGGAATCCTTTATCTTTATTGCCGCGCCCGCACCAAGCTTTACGGTAAGATGATTAGGGTTACCTACCGCAGAAACGGGCGTAACGTCAAGCGCTATCGAATAGTCGGGCATAACAGTAAACGAGCTCGGTTTTGCACCTCGGCATCCGACCTCTTCCTGAACCGTAAACACGTAGTAGGTGTCGTATGCAGGCTCCTCGCAGGCTAATGCGGCAAGAACAGACAACGCACAGCAAACGCGGTCGTCAAACGCCTTCGAGGCGTAACGCTTACTCGAAATCTTTTTGAAATAAGGCGCCACAGCGCAAACGTCACCGATAGAAACCTTTCGCTTTGCTTTAGCCGCACTATCGGCACCGATGTCGACAAAAAGCTTAGACGCACTAAGGTCAGATGCCTTCGTTCCGTCCTCGACAATCAACAAGCCTACCGTACCGTTACGAAAACGAACCTCGTTATAGCAGGATGCAACTGCGTTAATACCGCCAATCGGTGCAACTCGAACCATACCGCTTTCTTCGATATTCGTAACCATAAAGCCTATTTCGTCCATATGAGACGCAATCATAAGCTTTTTAGAAGAGTCCTTGCCCTTTTTAAAAGCAATAAGATTTCCCATAGCATCTGTCTCGATATTGTCTACAACGTTTTTAATATCGTTAACGATTTCTAACGCCAAGTCTTCTTCATATCCCGACACGGAAAATATATTTTGGTATTTCTTTATAAGATTTATCATTCTTCAAAGCTCCTTTCGTTAATCGCAAAGCACAATGCCGCTACGGCGTTCATATCGTCCACGGATAGCAAATTGGACGCGGTATGAATATATCTTGCAGGTGCACTTATCGCAAGCACCTGAGCGCCTTCTGCCGCCCTTTGGTAGACACTCGCTTCATTACCGCCAGCAACAACGTTTTTGTATTGCCACTTTATATTCTTTTCGTCAGCTGATTCAACAGCAAGCTCTAAAAGGTCTTTATCATATATAGTTCCTCTATCCATTATAGATAGAACCGCGCCTTTTCTTAATTCACAAGCGCATTTTGCTTTAGGCACTCCGACGATATCTCCCGCGGTAGTGGTTTCTATTGCAATAACCACGTCGGGACGTATTCTATGAGCAACCTCTTTGGCGCCGTCGCAGCCTATCTCTTCACAAGTATTGAAAGCAAAGTAGGTGTCATATTCCAAATCGCTGTTTATCATATCAACCATAATCGCGCATCCGAAACGGTCGTCAAGTGCCTTCGAACAAACAAGACCGTCTCCGAATTCGGTATAATTGGGTTCAAAAGTCGCACAATCGCCAACGTTGATATATTTCAATGCCTCGTCGCGGCTTTTTGCACCGATATCAATATGCATATCGGTAATAGGCTCGCACTTTCCCTGTTCCTCGGGAGATTGTATATGAATCGATTTAGATGCAATGATTCCGCTAACACCGTTTTCGCAGAAAACGATTCTTTTACCGCTAACAACGCGTCTATCGACACCGCCGACCGCATCAAACCATGCATATCCGTCTTCGTCGATATACTTAACCATAAAGCCGACCTCGTCGGTATGCGCCGAAAAAAGGACCTTCTTATTTCTTCTCTTTTTACCTTTTTTAAAAACAACAAGGTTTCCCAAGGAATCGGTTTCGTACTCTGCTCCCGAGTCCTTTATATCTTCGATTATGGCGTTACATACGTCGGATTCCATCCCCGACACGCCCAAAAGGTCGCAGTATTTTTTTAGATATTTTATCATACCAAGCCTCCTTAAAGCGATTTCAACAACGCGGATATAAGCGACGAAGCCGCAAGCACGTCGTTCAAATCGACGGTTTCGCTCATTGTATGCATATTTTTAAGCGGGATAGATACCAAAAGTGTCGGTATACCGTTACGCGTAGTTTGAACCGCGTTGGAGTTCGTACCCGTTCTTACGGGAGCAGCGGAAAGTTGATATTTGATGCCATGTTTCTCAGCGATATCCACTGCATATTTAGTAAAGTTGCGGTTTGTTTGAGGAGAAAAGCAGATATCCACACCGTTTCCTGCTTTGATACCCTCTCGAACCTTTGGTGCACCGGGAACGTAAGCGTGGGTAACGTCAACAACGATAGCCTTGTCGGGATTTAATCCATAAGCCGTTGTCATCGCACCCTTATATCCCGTTTCTTCATTACCCGAAAACTGAAAAGCAATATCAACGTCCAACTCATTTTTGTCAAGCGACGTTAAGGCGTAAAGTATTGCCGCAGCGCAAAGTCTGTCATCAAAGGAAGCTCCTACGAGTGTATTTCCCAAAAGCTTTTTAAGCTTACACGGAAATCCTACGGGAGTGCCTATTCTGACGAGTTCATTAAGTCGCTCGAAAGATATACCGGTATCTATTGCCATATCGCAAACATCGAGTTTCTTTTCACTCTCTCCCGCCGATTGAAGATGAGGAGGAGTAGAAACAAAAATACCCTTAAGCGTTTCTTTTCCATATACGTTCACAACCGAGGAAGGAAGTATCTTCGGCGCGATCTTACCTATCGGCGCAATCTTCAAGAACCCGCCGTTACATATTTCCGTGACCACAAATCCAACCGTATCGAGGTGGGCATCGCACAAAACCAAAGGCGCATCCTTTTTACCGCAACGCATTATTCCGTAGAAGCTTCCTACGGGTGTTTCAGCAGTTTCATCAAATATATTCAACGAATCGATATATTGCTTTAACTCATCGAAAGCCATCGACTCAAAGCCCGATACTCCTGCATAAGAAGTAAGGTTTTCGATAAAGCCGTATAATCTTTCCATATAAAAGCCTCCTAAAGAGAATTTACAATCGATTTAAAACGATTACCGCGTTCTTCAAAATTCCGGAACATATCGAAGCTCGCAGACGCAGGAGACAATACTATATTATCACCCGATTCAGAGTGCTCTGCCGCAACAGATACGGCAAATTCAAAATTATTGACTACTTCATATTTATCATACCCGACCGCGTCGAGCGCAGAAGCGATCTTACTTGAAGTAGCACCACAAAGAACGGCATATTTTACCTTATCGGCAAAAAGTGCACCTAACGGCTCGTATGGGATATTTTTATCATATCCGCCACATATAACGATAAGCGGAGAATTAAATGCATTGACGCACGCGGTAGTACGAGAAGGGCTCGAGTCGATAGACGAATTATAGAATTTAACGCCGTTAATCTCTCGAACAAATTCTATTCTATGCTCTACCCCGCCAAATTCTTTGGCGACTCGCACCAGTGTTTCGGAAGATACGAGATGCTTTACGGCAGAATACGCCGCAGAATAATTATACCTATTATGTCTTCCGACAATACGTATATCCGAATCATTTACAAGTTTACCGCATTCTTTGGACACGATACCACTTTCATCGAAATATATCATACCGTCGGAATTATTGCCAGATATCGTACGCACCTCACCGCGCGCTTCATTGACAAACGAACGGCAATATTCATCGTCGAGATTAAGCACGAGCACTGACTCTTCGTTTTGAAATTCAAAAATACGTTTCTTGGCGTTAACATACTCATTCATATCG
>JAZRLT010000076.1:0-6585 GCA_045646995.1 Eubacteriales bacterium
ATCAACGACGGTACTGTTGCAGGCGGCGCTTCGCCCCTTGATATTCCCGCAGGCGGCTTCGTTTATATGCTCAACAGAGGTAACGACTGGCCCTCGCTTTATGCTTCCGACCCCGTCACCTATTCTTACGCGGCAACCTATCCCGACTACACCAGCGACGCTTGTGATAATATGTTGGAAAACGCTAAAAATTGGAAAGTCGGCGACCGTTTCGTATTTACCAATATTGACATCGCAAACAAGAAGAATCCCTCCCCTACTCCTTACGTTAACTGGTACGACGAATCCTACAAGTGCGTAGCAGGCTTCAAGCCTTACGGCGAAGGAACTCCCGACGTTTCGGATCCCGATGTATCCGATCCCGACGTTTCCGATCCCGACGTTTCGGATCCTGACGTTTCCGACCCCGACATTTCCGACATTCCCGTACCTCCTCCCACTCTTCCCAGACCCACGCAGGTTCAGGAAGCCGGTATCCCCGGCAGTGCAGGAAACATCGCTTGGGGTTGTGACATTTCCTTCTATAACGTTGATTCCGACGGCTATTCCGAATCCGACGCAGATTACTCGCTCGTAGACTTCAAGAAAATGAAGGCTGACGGATGTGATTTCGTTATTCTTCGTTTAGGCAGCGAAGATTCGGACGGACGTTATTACGACCCCCACTTCGTAACCCTTTACAACATGGCACGCGAAGCAGGTATGGACATCGGTCTTTATTTCTACTCCTACGCTCTAACCTACGAAGAAGCTGCGGCTGACGCAGAATTCGTTATGGACGTTATCGAAGACCACGGAATGTACTTTGAATATCCTCTCTACATCGATATCGAAGAAGAAGACCAGCTCGCGCTCAACACCTCGCTTCTTTCCAACGTTTGCTACGGTTGGTGCGAGGCTATGGAAGCTAACGGCTACTTCCCCGGTATCTACGGCAACTACAGTCTTTACGACGGTGTTTCCTCTTACGTTAAGAACTCCTACGATTTCTGGATAGCTTGGGTTTCCTCCGCAGATTCCATCAGTACCTACACTCCTTGGGACTACAACCTCAGCGACGAATGCGCTATGTGGCAGTATTCCTTCTACGGTTACGAATACGACGGCATCGGTCTTGATATGCTCGACGTTAACGTAGCATACAAGGATTACCCCGCGCTTATGGAAAAATACGGTTTCAACAACATCAACGGAACCGGCAACAACATTCTTTCGGGCAACTACTATCCCGACGCAAACACCCGTACAGACGAATACGCTGACGACCAGAAGAAGCTTACCGACGGCAGCAAGGGCAGTCTTTACGGCGGCGAAGGCGGACGTTATTCGGGTTGGTACACCGACTCGCTCGACATCATCGTTGAAACCGAGGGTGTATACGGATACAACACCTTTAACGTATATGCGGCTACCAACGACAGTTGGGGAATCACCGACGCGCCTATCGCATTGACCGTTTCGGTTTCCGATTCTCTTAACGGCGAATACAAGAAGATCGCGTACAGCGAAGACCTTTCTCTTACCGCTACCGGTACTGACGGTTGGTCCACCTATATGCTTACCGCATACATCTCGGGTCTTTACAACAAGAAGTTCGTCAAGTTCACTCTTACCCCTGTTGCAGGCGACGACGGCAAGGGTCACATCTGGTTGGACGAAATCGAGGTTTCCTACACCGCAGACGTTAATCCCGACGACACCGATGACGCCACCGACGGCGACGACGATAACGACACCGAAGCCTACGCAAGAGGCGACGTCAACGGCGACGGCAAGGTCAATATGTTCGACTATCTCGCAGTCAAGGCATACTGCTTAGACAAGAGCACTCTTACCGACGAGCAATTCGTACGTGCTGATCTCAGCGGCGACGGTATCGTCAATATGTTCGACTACATCGCTCTTAAGAATTTAGTTGTTAAAGGTTAAACTATAACAGCAAATCCCCTTACGTAACAGCGTAGGGGGATTTTTATATACTTATTTTGTATTGATAGGTGTTTTCTATTGACATATCGAAAAAAATGAATTAAAATTGAATAAACAATAAACAAAAAGAAAGAGGCGATATCATGGCAAAATTTTGCGGAAATTGCGGTTACTCATTAGAGGATGACGCAAGATTCTGTCCCGAATGCGGCACCAAGACTCAAGAAGCGCCCGAGACGGCTACCGAAGAAAAGAAACCCGAGCCTGTTATTACTCCCAAGGCTCAAAACGTTCCTCCCGTCAAAGCTCAAATCACTCAACCGAATCCTAAGCCCGTTGCTCCTCAACCTGTTGTTCCTCAACCTGTTATTCCTCAACCTGCGCCCACTCCGGCACCCGTTGATAAGTCCAACAAGATCGTCAAAACCGGAACGTTTTTCGGATTTATGCTTTTATTCGCGATTCCCGTTATCGGCTTTATTTGCGCGATAATCTTTTCGTTCGCGCCGAAGAGCAAGAGCCTCAAGAACTTCGCTCGCGCAACTCTTATTTGGATGATAATCGGTCTCGTTATTACGGCAATCATCGTAATTTTATGCTTTGTGATGACGACCACGATTATTAATTTCCTACAAGACGCGATTGACGAATACAGCTACGAATACGGTTACGGCGCGACTAATACGCCCAACCAAAACACCGCGGCCGACGATACATCAAACGACACGAGCTACTATTATTACTACGACTACTCGTCCGTCACGGAAGAAGCAGATAAAATCATCAACGAGTTCGATTACAGCGCATTGGAAGATATAATTTACGAAATGCAATAATTCGATATAAAAAGGACGGAAAACTTAGTTCTCCGTCCTTTTTCGTTTGCTTTAGCAATACGACAATCCGGTAAGGGTTTTATATCGACGCGTTCTGTCCTTAAGACGGAATGCCATATACTCCCGTTATGGGGTCTTTAAACAGCGGTATGTCTGGCGTAACAAAGGTAAAGAGCAGGAACAGAACGCCTATAAAACACAACAAGGCGAAGCTGAGGCGCGATTGTTTACATTTAAGCGCGTTACTTTTAAAAATCGCAGATTCCAAAAGGAATGCCAAGCCGTCGGCAGCGAAAAATATCAATATATTCAGCCAATCGGGCGATTTCCCGAACGCGCCGTTATAGGTATAAAACAAAACCGGTATCATAACGAGTCCGAATGAAATCCCCAAAAGCTTTACGCACCAATAATCCTCACGATCCTTAAAATATCGCATTTCTATCAACGCATAAGCAAAAAGCGGAAAATAGAGCAGCTTTATATGCTCCCACGTAGACTCATTCACTCCCGAAAAGGGAGCAATAATTATACTTTCTCCGCTCCATTCGTAAAGGAAGTGCAGCAACACCCCGAAAACCGAGGTAAATACAAAGCCGACGAATTGTAACATAAGGATTTTCTTTTTCATAACTCCCCTGCCAAATATCTTTATCGTTTTATTTTATGCCGTTTTAAAAATATTATTCTAAAGTGACAACGGGATTGATAATCCTTTCGGAATATGTTAAAATAATAAAAATGAGTATCAAGCGGAGAATAGTATGATAATATTAATAGCCGGTGCATCGCACGTCGGAAAGACAGCGTTGGCACAAAAATTACTCGAGAAATACAAATTCCCATATCTTTCGATAGACCATTTGAAAATGGGTTTAATAAGAAGCGGGCACACTGAGCTCACTCCGATGAGTGACGACGACAAGCTTACGGAATATTTATGGCCCATCGTACGTGAAATTATCAAAACCGCTATCGAGAACGACCAAAATCTTATTGTCGAGGGGTGTTATATCCCGTTCGATTGGGAAAACGATTTCGAGCATAATTATCTCGAAAATATAAGATATTACTGTCTTATCATGAGCGAGAAATACATAAAAAGCCACTTTGAAGACATAAAGAAGTACGCAAGCGTTATCGAGAACCGTTTAGACGACAGTTGGTGCACGATAGAAAGCGTACTCGAGGACAACGCGAGCATTTTATCAAGCGCGAAAAAGCATAACGTCAATTACATTCTCATCGACGACAGGTACGAAATTGACGTTGTAACTGATTTTTGATATACATTAAACGCACCGAGGTGCAGAAACGAAGGTTAGAGTATGGAATTAAAGTACACAAAACCGATAACCGGAACTTGGTTTGAGTTCCGTCACCACAATCCCAAGGAAGGTATATATTGGGACAACACGCTTCAAAATTTGACCGAAGAACAATGGCGCGCGAAGATTCGCGAAATGAAGGATTTCGGGATGAAATACGCGACGTTGCTCTGCACGTCGCTCAACTGCAAAACCTATTACAAATCCTCGGTTTTTGACGAGCGTTGGGAGCTTTCCTGCGCCGACCCCATCGAGGTCGTTTTAGACGAGGCGGACAAGGTCGGGCTAAATATATTTTTAAGCAACGGGTTCTACGGTAATTGGCACGAAACGGGATGCAATATGACCCATCCGCAGGTTATTATGTCGAGTCCCGAGATACTGCATCGCACCTGCGTTGCTATGAACGAGCTGACCGAGTTATACGGACACCATAACAGCTTTTACGGTTGGTATTATCCCGACGAAACCTGGATAAACGGATATATGCACGAATCGTTTATTGAATACGTCAATTTCTGCTCCGCGGAGATGCACAGACTCGGAAAGCGCTTTAAATCCTTCATCAGTCCGTACGGAACGAAGGATTTGATTGCGGACGACAAATACATCAGCGATCTTGAACGTCTTGACGTGGATATTTGCGCTTATCAGGACGAGGTTGGCGTTCAAAAAAGCTCTTACGACGACACAGAGGCATATTACGAGGCATTAAAAAAAGCCCATGACAAGGCGGGGCGTTCGAGGCTATTCGGAAACGCGGAAGCGTTCTGCTTCGAAGGAAAGGTCTATCAGTCCGCGTTACTTCCCGCCCCCTTCGAGCGACTTCAAAAGCAATTAGAGGCGATGTCGCCGTATGTTGAGGAAATATTTATATATCAGTACCCCGGTCTGATGAGCAAGCCCGAAAGCATCGCTCCGCTCGGTCACCCCGATGCCGAGAAGCTCTACGTCGATTATATTAATTACCGCAAGAGGCTTGAAGCGGAAGGATTAAAATAATCGCAAGCACTCACGAAGCTGCGAGGTTATGATCTATTATGACAAAGCAAGAATTTCTCGAATATTGTTCCGGCACGTACGGCACGTCGGCAGATTATCCGTTCGAAGGTGATTTTGAAACGGCGGTGCTTCGGCACACTGACAACAAAAAGTGGTACGCTCTCGCGATGCGCGTTTCGAGGCGCAAATTTTCTGAGGACAGTGACGAAATCGTTGACGTAGTCAATCTAAAGGTTCCTTTGGATTTATACGGTGAGTTCGATGCATTCGGCGGTGTCTTCCCTGCCTATCATATGAACAAGCGTCATTGGATTTCGGTAATTCTTCAAGATGTATCTGACGATTTACTGCGACATCTTGTTGACCTTAGCTATGACGCAACAAAACAAGAGAAGAAAAGAATAAAACAAGAAAAGGGCGCCAAGTAACGGCGCCCTTTAATACGTTTATGTACTTAAATCGTTGCGAAGATATCTTCGAAATACTTTTTAGCGAAGAGAATATCTTTAATCTGTTCTTCGCCGGAGATTTCACGTTCGATAATAATATTTCCGTCGAATCCGAGAGCCTTAAGATTAGCGATGAGAGCCTTGAAGTCAACCTTACCGTCGCCGATCTTCTTCTCTTCACCAAGCTCACTTCCGCAATGGGGGTAAACGCCGTCCTTACCGTGAACCTCCATAACGTATTTACCGAATACGTCGAGAGCGTCAACGGGGTTACCCTTACCGTACATAATAAGGTTTGCGGGGTCGAGATTGATGCCGAGGTTGCCGGTACCAACAGCTTCGATGGTACGGAGAACGGTGATGGGAGTTTCTTGACCGGTTTCAAAGAGAAGCTCCTGACCGTTAGCGAGGCAGTATTCAGCAACTTCCTTGATAGCGGCAACTACGTCAGCAAAAAGGCTGTCGGTAGGATTTTCGGGCAAGAAGCCCATATGGGTAATAACTCTCTTTACGCCGAGCGCCTTTGCGAAATCAGAGCCAACCTTAAGGTCGTAAATACGATCCGCTCTGTAAGCCTCGGGAACAAGGCCGAGAGTAGTGGGGCCTTCAGTAAAGTTCCATGCTGCGGGGCCCGACCATCCGCGCCATACGGCGGAAATCTCAATACCCTGCTCTTCTGCTTCAGCCTTTACGTCGAGCGCAAGTTCTTCGGTAAGCTCAGCGGAGTTATTCCAGGTATTGAACTGGCAAACACCGATACCTAATTCGCGAAGCTTTTTGAATTCTTCCTTGTAGCTGCCAAGGGGAACGATAACACCAATTTTCATAATTTTGTTCTCACTTTGCAATATTTTAATTAATATATTTAATGTTATCATCTTTTTAGCAAAAAGTCAATGAAATATATCTTAAATAAAATCAAAATACTGTTATGAATCGGGAAATTTACGAAATAATGACAGGACAGCGGTTTTGTATCAATACCGACGTACGACGACACTTGATGCGACAGTACACGCCTACCTGTAGCCGAACCTGTAC
>JAZRLT010000077.1:0-8246 GCA_045646995.1 Eubacteriales bacterium
AACACCAACGGCACCGGCAAGGTTTCCGACGAACGTCTCGCAGAGATCGTTAACGAGGTATTCGACCTCCGTCCCGCAGCTATCATCGAGACTCTCGACCTCAGAAAGCCCATTTACAGAAACCTCGCCGCTTACGGTCACTTCGGACGTGAAGAGCTCGGCGTAAAGTGGGAAATCGCTGATAAGGCTGACGCTATTAAGGCAAGAATATAAGTTAATATCCGAATCTTCCGCGTAGGTATTCCCTGCGCGGATTTTTTATTGACGAAAAACAGTTTTTGTGATATGTTGGAATAAAGTAATATACCGAGTGAGCAGTATGAACGACATTATCAACGAAATGCTATCCAACGGAATAAGAGACGGTGTTTTTCCGTGTTTCGCGGCGGCTGTCGGCAAGGATGACGAGATAATATTCAAATCATTCGGGGGCGACCGATGTATTTTCCCTGCAAGAGCGACTCTAACAGAAAATACCCTTTTTGACATGGCTTCGCTTTCTAAGCTTATCGGCACGACCATGGCGGCTTTGAAAATGGTAGTCGAAGGAAAAATAAGTCTCGAAAGCAAAATCGAAGATTATTTCGACTGTTGCCACGGTAAAGAAAAAATCACGGTTTTTCAATTATTGACTCATACCTCGGGTATCAAGGCTCATTTTCCTCTCTATATGCGCGGAATCTCACCGGACGATGCCGTAACAGAGATATTAAAAGAAGAGCTCGTATACAGTACGGGAAGCAACGCAGTATATAGCTGTATGGGTTTTATTCTGCTCGGAAAGATCTTAGAGAGAATCGAGAACGAACCGCTAGACCGAATAGTACAGAGATACGTTTTCGACCCGTTAGAAATGAAAAACAGTACCTATTGTCCCGAAGGTCAAGATTGTGCCGCAACCGAAAAAGATATTTTCACCAAAGAGATCATTCGCGGTGAAGTCCACGACGAAAACGCACGATTTTTAGGTGGTATTTCGGGCAACGCGGGTATATTTAGTGATCTTGGCGACTGTATAAAATTCGCACAAATGCTTTCACGCAAAGGGCGAGGTTATCTTCCCGAAGAGCTTTTTAAATATGCGATTTCCAACCTCACCCCGAATTTTTCCGAAGGACGCGGACTCGGATTTCAACTCATAGGCAGGCTATACGGCCACACGGGTTTCACGGGAACGTCGATTTATGTTGACAATGAAAGCGGCAGATATGCAATTTTGCTGACCAACCGAGTTCACCCCACGCGCGAAAACACCAAATTAATTCCATTCCGCAGAGAATTCCACAAAACAGTTTTCGGTGAGTAATATGAAAAAGCAAAAGATTTACAACGGCATAGACCGCATAGACACCATCCTACCCGAAATATCGGGAGCGCGTATAGGATTAATAACCAATCAGACCGGAGTTAACCGAAAACTGAAATCAACAGTTGACGTTCTTCACGAACGCGGACTTTTATACTGCCTTTTTTCTCCCGAGCACGGAATAAGAGGTTCTGCCCAAGCGGGAGCGCACATCACTGCTTATACCGACGAAATCACAGGACTCCCTGTATACAGCTTATATGGGCAAAACCTTAATATCCCTCCTGACGTTTTGGACAAAACAGACATTATCGCCTTCGATATTCAGGATATCGGCGCAAGATATTATACATATACAAGCACTCTCGCATACGCCATGGAAGACTGTGCCAAGGCGGGCAAAAAGATGTTGGTTTTAGACCGAATAAACCCAATCGGCGGAGAAAAATGCGAGGGTTCCGTGCTTGATACACGTTTTTCTTCATTTGTCGGCAGATATGCCGTAGCGGTAAGACATGGGATGACAGTAGGCGAATATGCAAAATTTATAAACGAAACCGAAAATATAAATTGCGATCTTTACGTTATCCCTCTCGACGGTTGGAACAGAGAGCTATATTACGACGAAACCGATCTTTCTTGGGTCATGCCGTCACCGAATATGCCGACTGTCGAAACCGCCATCTGTTATATAGGTACTTGCCTTGCCGAGGGAACAAACCTATCAGAGGGACGCGGGACCACGAAGCCGTTTGAGCTCATCGGTGCGCCTTGGCTGCGCAACACGATGATAGCGGACGAAATAAACAGCCAACATCCCGACGGCGTGATACTGCGCCCCTGCAACTTCACTCCCGTTTTTTCAAAATATGCCGGTATACATTGTAACGGGATACAGCTTCATATTACAGACAGAAAAATATTCAAGCCGTTTGAGACCGCAATACGGTTATTCGAGCTTATACGCAGGACTCACAAAGAGTTCGAATTTCTTGCCCCGCAGGGCGGCGGGCATTATTTTATCGATCTGCTTTTGGGCAGCGATGAATGGCGAAATGACGATTTTGATACAAACGTATTTTTGAAACAGCAGGCATCAAAATGCGACAAATACCGCGAAAACTCAAAGAAATATTTTATGTATTGATAAACTGATGAAGATTCCGCGTAGGTTTTCCCTACGCGGATTTTTATATTTTCAAAAAATAAGTTGACAAATGTAGTCTTTTGTGATATAAGAAAGATGACACGTGTGATCTTAATGGCATCGGAGACATTAACTATGAAAGAAATGATAAGCTTATCAAACGGCGAATGGAAGGTAATGAAGTTACTTTGGAGCAATGAAACGATGACGGTCGGACAGATTGTTGATGCGGTGGCAGGCGACACCGATTGGAACAAAAACACGGTATTCACCATGCTCAAACGGCTCGAGGAGAAGGGGGCTGTGAAAATGCTTACAACAAAGCGTCCCCAGCAATATACCGCAATCATAAGCCGAGAGGAAGCAGCTAACGACGAAACAAATTCTTTTCTCTCGCGTGTATACGACGGTAATTTAAGAATGTTCGTTTCGGCGCTTTCGGGCAACTGCATGCTCAATCAAAAAGAAATCGACGAAATAAGAGCGTTGCTCGACAAGGCAGAGCAGGATATCACGAGCAAGGAGGATTAAAAATGTTAAGCCATATTATTTCCTCCTCAATAGTTATTGTTGCTGTTTTTATCATTCGCGCAATATTCCGGAACAAAATACCCAACCGTATGGTATACGCCTTGTGGGCTATCGTTTTTATACGTCTTGTTATCCCCGGTACGTTATTTGACGTAACACTTCCCTCTTCAATCACGACAACCGAAAACACTTTAACCAAATTGGTCACAATCGAAACCGACCACAAGGCTGACGAATACGCACAAAACGAAAACATAATAAACGCGACCGAAAATGCAAAAAATCCGACAATAAACGATTCACCGACAACGAATGCGAAACCCTCGAAAATCCCATCCACAGACACGACCGCAAAATCCGAAAATCGCAGTATAGATATCAATACGATCATTCGAGCGTTTTATTTCTCAGGTGTTATAGTCGTCGGTTTATGGTTCATCATATCCGAGCTTTCCGTATGGCGCAAATTAAAGCGTTCGCGCCATTTTTTCAAACAGCATTCGAGAACGAAAGTTTATATTTCGGATTGTGCAGTATCTCCGTGTACTTTCGGCATCATTCCGTCGATATACGTTACGTCGGATATTGCAAACTCAAATCAAATTGATATGGTATTGATGCACGAGTATTCCCACGTAAGGCAATTCGATACGTTTCGTTTGGTATTAAGACTCGCCGTAACCGCAGTTTTTTGGTTCAACCCTCTCGTATGGGCATATATGATTTCGGCATCGCGTGATTCCGAGCTTGCCTGTGATGAGATCGTAACGTCAAGGCTTGATGAAATACAACGCTTAAGCTATGCAAAAATGTTATTACAATACGCTCCGAGAGCAAAAGGCTCGGCGTCAGGATTTGGAGGTAAACCAATGAAAAAACGTATAATCGCCATAACGAACAAAAAGCAAATCCGTGCAATTTCCATTACTTTCGCCATAATTCTTACCCTTTCCGTTTGTACACTCGGGTTTATAGGCTGCACCGAAGACACAACGAATGAAAACAGCTTTGAAAATTCTTCCGAAAACGAAATTTCAACATCCGAAAGCTCGATTGCCGAATCGGAAAACTCCGACAGCATCGTTTCTACCGAGCAATCCGAAAACGAAAGCCTTGCCGATGTGCCACTCGATCTGCATGATTATAACGATGTACAAAAGACCGCTTACGATTTTTTCAAGGCGTACGTTTTGGGTGATATCGATAAGGCAAAGAGTTTAATGGACAGCCCCGACAATCCCTACCTCGAGGAATTTCCCACCAAAAGCGACAGTTGGTGCATTGGCTCGATGGATCAAATCGAAAGCTATTACGTCGAATTGATACGATGTGTTTATAACGAAGAAAGCGGAATCACCGAGGTTACCGTTGAAATCGCTTATTCCGATATTACAGATGAAAGTATTTTTTATATAAGCATTGATCTATCCTCCGATGATATAAAAAGCGGTATTTGGAAAATCAATCAATTCTTTGAAGAAGCATAATATCAAAAAAGAACTGTTCGCGTGAGCAGTTCTTTTTTGTCGTTTCTCTTGTTTTTTTGATATCCATATGATAAACTGACCTTAACAATATTAAGGAGCGGAATTTTATGAACAGAAACGAAGCTTGGAAAAGAAAAATTGCTTATCAGATATATCCGAGAAGCTTTTACGACGCGAACGGCGACGGTGTTGGCGACCTTAAGGGCATCACCGCGAAGCTCGATTACTTAAAAGACCTCGGAATCGATTACGTTTGGATTTGTCCCGTATACGCATCTCCTATGGACGACGGCGGTTACGATATTTCCGACTATTACTCCATTCACCCGATGTTCGGTACTATGGAGGATATGGACGAGCTTATTGCCGAGGCGGACAAGCGCGGCATTAAGATCATAATGGACCTTGTTTTAAATCACTGCTCGGACGAGCACGAATGGTTTAAGAAGGCTCTTGCAGACCCCAATTGCGAAGAAGCGGAGTATTTCTACTTCCGCGAAAGCGAGAACGGAGCGCCCAACAACTGGAGATCGATGTTCGGCGGAAGCGCTTGGGAAAACGTCGGCGGAAACAGATATTATATGCATCTTTTCTCGAAGAAGCAGCCCGACCTGAATTGGGAAAATCCGAAGCTCAGACAAAAGCTTTACGAGATGATCAACTGGTGGCTCGACAAGGGCTTGGGCGGTTTCAGAATCGACGCTATCACCCACATCAAAAAGGAACCCACCCTTTCGTCGCTTCCCGCAGACGGCGCGGACGGACTTGTAGGATGCTTTGCGCCTACGAGAAACTACCCCGGTATCGGCGATTTCCTCACCGAAATGAGAATCGAAACCTTCGACAAGTACGATTGCTTTACCGTTGCCGAGGCGGCGGGTGTACCTTACGAGGACCTCGGAGATTACATCGGTGAAAACGGTTATTTCAAGACACTTTTCGACTTTTCCTATTCCGAATTATACAACTACGGACACGCTTGGCACACCTGCAAGAAGGCTTGGGAATGGCCGATATCCGAGCTTCGCGACAAGATGTTCGCTTCGCAGATAGAAACGGCAAAGATCGGCTTCGGCGCGGTTTATTTCGAAAACCACGACTATCCGAGAGCGAGCGAGAAGTTTATTCCGAAGCAATACCAGAGTCCTCTTACCCAAAAGATGCTCGGCACCTTGTTCTTCTATCTCCGCGGCATTCCCTTTATTTATCAGGGCGAAGAGCTCGGTATGACCAACCCTGTTTTCGAAAGCATAGACGAGGTTGACGACATTTCGACGAAGAATCATTACCGTCTCGCACTCGAGGACGGACTCACTCCCGAGGAAGCCATAAAGGCAGTAAACGTATACAGCCGTGACAACGGACGTATTCCCTTCCCTTGGACGAGCGGAAAGAACGGCGGATTCTCGGAGGTAACTCCTTGGAGAAAGTGCCACAACGATTATGCTTCCTTCAACGCGGAGGATGAGGCAAAGGACGAGCATAGCGTTCTTAACTTCTATAAGGAAATGGTTAAAATCCGCAAGAGCGACGATTATTGCGAGACCTTATCCGTAGGTGACATAAAGCCGATACTTTTGGAATATGATAACATAATCGCATACGAACGTATCGGAAACGGCAAGACCGTCGCAGTCATTTGCTCCTTCAATCCCGAAAGCATGGTAATCGACACCGATTTGGTTTCTAAGAATCTTCTTATTTCGAACTACGACGCCCCTGCACTTCCCGAAAACGGAAAACTCGAGTTACAGCCGTTCGAAGCTATTGTATTCGAAATATAAGAAAACACAATATTTTGATTTTTTCGACATTTTTTGTTCGAAAACGATTGACAACGCTTTAGCAAAGTAGTATAATAGCACCACAAAATATTCAACGGAGGTTTATTATGGATAACAGAGTTCTTTTCGGTATCATGATGATCATCTTCAACTGCTACGGCGTTCCCAACTTCATGCAGGGCGACGCTAAGGGCGGTATTCTCAAGATCGTTCTCGGTATCGTTACTTGTGAAATTTTGTTTATCATCAACTTTATCATGGGCGTTATCAAGGGCATCGAGATCCTCAAGATGACCGATGATGAATACGCTGCAAAGAAGGGCACCCTCGACGCAGGCTTCCCCAAGATGAGCAAATAAGTTCCACGAATATAGCGTGTGCCGAGCACACGCTATATTTTTATAAATTCCGAGGCGAACGATATGAACAAAATCGAAAAAAGAAAAGCGATAATTAAATACGTTCTTAAAGACGTCGGTCTTTTTACCGCAGTCGTTATTTACGCTGTCGTTTTAAACCTAATCTTCGGATACAGCTGTCCCGTAAAGATAATATTCGACATCGACTGTCCCTTTTGCGGTATGACACGAGCGCATTTCGCGGCGTTAAGACTTGATTTCAAGGCCGCGTTCGGGTTTCATCAGCTTTTCTTTTTAGGACTTCCCTACCTTTACGTTTTAACTCACGAGGAGTTATTCAAAGGCAAAGCGAAAAAGTTCTATCTGCCGACAATAATTTCGCTAACGGCATTATTTATCGTACGTTATATCATCAGTTTCTTTATATAAAGGAGATATCAAATGAGAAAATTCAGTTGGGTCGCTTGGTGGCTTTTAGGAATCGTTACCTGCGGTATTTATCAGCTTTACGTTTGGTACGCTATGACCGAAAACGCAAATGCAATAGCGTCAAAGCGAGGAGTAAAGCCTATTATGGGATTTATTCCCGCTCTTCTTCTCGGCATAATCACCTGCGGCATTTATTCTATCGTATGGCTATTCAAATTTTATAATCTCCAGATAAAGGCGGCGGAGGCGAGCGGAATAAGACTTACTCCCGCGCATTCGTCCTTCCTTATGTTTATTCTTGCGTTCGTACCTATTTACAGCTTTATCTTTATCACCGAGAACAACAACCGTTTGGTTGACGCGAATTAAAAAAACGCCGAGGTTTTCACCTCGGCGTTTTTATGTATTATTTAGCAATCCTTATCGCAGAGCAAGAGGATACCGGCGATAACGTTAACGAAGATAAGGATCAAAACCTTCCAGCCGGTAGTCATTTCGCCATTCTTAAGCTTTTTAAGTCCGATAGCGCCGAAAATAAGAGGGAGAATAGTCCAGAAACCACAGATCATACCGATGATCATAAATACTTTTGCTACTGTCTTCATAGTGAAATCTCCTTAAAAAATATTTTAGTACACTACTAAAATATTAGCACTATATACGACATTTGTCAATATATTTCGACAAATTATTAACGATTTTTTAAGGAAACTTGTAGAAAAAAGAAACTTTTTATATCTTGGCGGAAATATATTCTTCGGCAAAATGGGAAGCCACCGCGCCGTCGGAAACGGCGGTAACGACCTGACGAAGGGTTTTCGTACGCACGTCGCCCACGGCAAAAACACCATCGACGTTCGTTTTGGTCGACTCATCGGCAACAATATATCCGTTAGAATCCAAATCTATTTCCGAGCCGAGAAATTCGGTCGCCGGCTTACGTCCGATACTTACGAACAGTCCGTCGCAAGCCAGTTCTCTCGAGCTATCATCTAAAAGGTTTTTAATCATCACGCCGTTAAGTCTTTTTTCAAAGATGAGTTCGGAAACGGCACTATTCCACAAAAACTCAACGTTTTCGGATTTCAAAAGCGGGTCGTGATATATTTTCGTAGCCCGTAAAGTATCGCGGCGGTGAACAAGATAGACCTTCTTCGCCATACGCGATAAGTAGAAGTCGGAGGCCAAGCGGTCTTAGGAAGA
>JAZRLT010000078.1:0-9291 GCA_045646995.1 Eubacteriales bacterium
GGCTGATTTTCTCGACCGTATTGCGAATGCAATCAAGGCTTGTAAGCCCGACGCGCTGATAATCGGCGAGGTCTGGGAGGATGCGTCGAATAAGATAGCTTACGACGAGCGTAAAAGGTATTTCCGCGGTAACCAATTAGACGCCGTTACGAATTACCCCTTCCGTAACGCTATAATCGACTTCGTTCAGTACGGCGATTCGGCTTTCCTTGCCGATACCGTTTCGACTCTCTACCGCCATTATCCCCCTCATAAGCTCGCTTGTCTTATGAATTTCCTCGGCTCTCACGATACCGAGAGAATAGCTACCGTGCTTGGCGGTGAGCCCGATATGGGTGACGAGAACCACGTTCTTGCGACCCGACGTATGTCGGACAGCGAAAGGGAAAGGGCTAAACGTCTTTTGAAGAACGCCTATCTCCTTCTCGCCTGCCTCCCCGGTGTTCCCTGTATCTATTACGGCGACGAGATAGCGCTCGAGGGATATCACGATCCCTTTAACCGCCGTCCCTTCCCGAGCTATGGATTTGACGACGAATATTCGCGCTTCTTTGCGAGGGTGAATAACCTTCGTAAGACCGAGCCCTTGTTCAGATCTGCCGAAATGACCGTGTCCGAGCTGTCTTCGGGCGTTGTAAGAATCGATAGGATCGGCGAGGGCGAGCGCTTGACCGTTATTGCGAATATGTCCGATAACGACTTTTCCACCCGCTTGGAAAAGACTTCCTTTGACATAATGAACGGCGCGGAATATAATGAAAACGTAACCGTTTCCGCGAAAACCGTCGTCGTTTTGAAACAAAAGTGTTAATTTGAATCGAGGTGGTAATTATGACCGAGCTTTCGCGAAAAATATCCGCTGATGCCGAAAAATTGGGTGTGCGTAAGGGCGATACCCTTCTCGTCCACTCCTCGCTCCGCTCTCTCGGCGGTGCGACGGCTTGCGAGGTTATCGACGGCTTGCTGAATGCGCTCGGCGAGGAGGGCACGCTTGTCCTTCCCGCGCTCAGCTATATGCATTGTAACCCGTCTAACCGCGTTTTCGATTATAATTCCACCCCCTCTAACGTCGGATATCTTCCCGAATATTTCCGTACCTCGGTTTCGGGCGTGAAAAGGAGCCTTTGTCCCACCCACTCCTGCTGTGCGGTAGGGAAGAATGCCGACTATGTCGTTTCGGGTCATATTCTCGATTCGACCCCCTGCGGAGAAAATTCTCCCTTCCGACGTGTCTTCGAGCTCGGCGGTAAGATACTTTTTATCGGCTGCGGAATGAATCCCAATACCTCTATGCACGCCGTTGAGGAGCTTTCCAGCCCCGACTATCTGTTCGGTGACGCGTTTGAGTATGAGCTTACCGACGAAAACGGTAATAAAGTTACAACGAGCTGCCGCGCTCACGGCTTTAAAAACGTTATCCAACGCTATGACCGCTTAAGCGCTCTGCTCGACGAAAACGAGCTTTCGGTAGGGAATATACTTTCCGCCGAATGCCATCTCGTCAATACCGACGCTATGTGGAAAAAAGCTGACGCAAAATACCGCGAAGACCCTCATTATTTTATAGATTGGGCTGAATGATTATGAATTATCCGGAACTTGTCCCGTTGTTCGAAACCATTATCCGCGAGTTTGAGTTAAAAGGAAAATTGGTTAATATAACCTGCGTCAGCGCGGGAAATATTAACGATACCTATGTCGCCACTACCGACTATTACGGCTCTGAGCGTCAGTATATAGTCCAAAGAATAAACCATAAGGTCTTTACCTCGCCTAATAACGTTGCGCGTAACGTTTGTGCCGTTACCGACTACGTCGAGAAAAGAATGCGCTCTCTCGGTGTGCCCGACTACCGCCGTAAGGTTATGAAATATTACCGTATGGACGACGGACGTTATTATTATGTAACTCCCGAGGGTACTTATTGGCGCGTTCTGTCTTACGTCTACGGCTCTACGAATACTAATACCGTGGATGAAAATCTTCTTAAATCCGCAGGTAAGGGCTTCGGAGAATTCCAGAATTATCTTTCGGATTTTCCCGCCGAATGCCTTGTAGAAACCATACCCGATTTCCATAATACCAAGAAACGCTATAAGACGTTGATAGAATCCGCCGAGAAGAATACGGCAGGACGCCTTGACGAGGTCAGAGAGGAATACGAATATCTCCTGTCTATGCGTAAAAAGGCGGAATACCTTTGCGAATTGCACGATTCGGGACTACTGCCTTACAGAGTCGTCCATAACGATACTAAATGTAATAACGTTATGTTTGATATCGAAACGGGCGCTAATCTCGCGGTTATCGACCTCGATACCGTTATGCCCGGACTCGTCGCCTATGACTTCGGCGACGCCGTTCGCTTTGCCGCTAACCCCGGCGGTGAGGATAACGAAAACCTCGGCGAGATATACCTCGATATCGAGTACTATAAGGCGTTTGCCGAGGGCTTCGTACCCTGCCTTTACGGTAAGGTCAACCCGTTAGAGATCGATACGCTTCCCGACGGTGTTCTTGCGATAACCTTGGAGCTCGCTGCGCGCTTCCTTACCGACTATCTTGACGGTGACGTTTATTTTAAATGTAAAAAGGACCGCCATAATCTCCATCGTACCCGCGCACAAATAGCGTTGGCAAAGGATATAGATGTCAAAATGCCTAAACTGCGGGAAAGTTTAAAGTCGATTATTGAAGAAATACAAGAATAATTTGTCAAAAATGATGAATTTGCTTTCCTGACAACAAAAAACTTGACAAATACAACGAAATGTGTATAATAAAATAATACAGTATGAAATTTTCGCCGGTGTATTCCGTCGTGAATGACGCGGAGGAATAACAGTGCCGTCCAAGATCGTTTCCAAAGATAATTCCGTCGATGAGGAAATGCTGATCGCTTCCGCCAAAAGCGGAGATCAACTCGCCTTTGAGACTCTCGTCGATTCCTATAAGCGACTTGTTAAATTTCATATTAAGGCGTTAGATACCGACCCTTCTATGTATGATGACCTTTATCAGGAGGGATTGATCGGTCTTCTTAAAGCAGTAAGAAGTTATGATGGGAAGTCTTCTTCGTTCGCGACCTTTGCGTCTCTCTGCGTTAGAAACAGCATTATCAGCGGCGTCCGTAAGTATTCAAATCAAACTGCAAAAACTGTAACTCTTCCCGAAATACCGTCCGACGACGAAACCTCTCCCTCGGCGGAAGACGTTCTTCTCGACGGGGTTCGCGTAAAGACCCTTTATAAAAAGGTCTATTCGGTGCTTTCTCCCTTCGAGCGTACCGTTTTTGAGATGTATCTTTCGGATATGTCCTACGAAACGATCGCCTTCGTAACGGGTAAAAGCGTTAAAAGCGCGACTAATGCGGTATTTAGGATAAGAACGAAGCTCAAGGAAATTATCGGAAACGCCGATTCTTAATTAATCTGATAAAAACCCGTAAGGGATAATAAAAACAACCACAAGAGGAGAACCACAATGTACGAAGACAAGACTTTAGTTTGCAAGGATTGCGGCAACGAGTTCGTTTTCACTGCCGGCGAACAGGAATTCTACGCTGAACGCGGCTTCCAGAACGAACCCCAGCGTTGCAAGGCTTGCAGAGATGCAAGAAAGCAGGCTACCAGAGCTCCCAGAGAAATGTTCACCGCTACTTGCGCTGAATGCGGCTGCGAAGCTAAGATTCCTTTCCAGCCCTCTGACGACAGACCTGTTTACTGCAGCGACTGCTTCGCTAAGAAGAGAAATTCGTAATTTTTAATAGGTTACAAAAGGCTCGTTTCGACGAGCCTTTCTCTTTTAATTCTTTATTGCAACTTATAATACATTGTGGTAAAATAAATATATAATAATATATAAGGAAGATAACTATGAATATCAACGATATACTTAATAAATGCGACCATACGCTTCTTCTCCAAACCGCGACCCCTTCGGAAATAATTGCGCTTTGTGACGATGCGCTTTCTTTCGGTACCGCTTCCGTGTGCGTTCCGCCCTGCTACGTAAAGCTTTGCGCGGATTATTTAAAGGGAAGAATAGCCGTTTGTACCGTGGTTGGCTTTCCTAACGGTAACACGACGACCGCGGTTAAATGCTTTGAGACCCGCGAGGCTGTAAACAACGGCGCCGACGAGATAGATATGGTTATAAATATCGGTGCGCTCAAGGACGGCGATTATGATTACGTGCGCGACGAAATTAAGGCGGTGCGTAAGGAATGCGAGGGTAAGATATTAAAGGTGATTATCGAAACCTGCCTTCTTACCGACGGCGAAAAGGCAAAAATGTGCGGTATAGTCTATGAAGCCGGCGCCGATTATATTAAGACGTCTACGGGATTTTCAAAGAGCGGCGCCACCTTTGAGGACGTGAAAATATTCGCCGATAACCGTCCCGACGGATTGAAGATCAAGGCGGCGGGCGGTATTTCCTCTATCGCCGATGCCGAGGAGTTTATATCTCTCGGTGCCGAAAGATTGGGAACGAGCCGTATCGTAAAGATTGCTAAGGAATTGAAATAGGGTGAAATTATGATTGATGCTTCGATGAAAAAACAACTCGCCGAAAGAGCGGTCGAGTCCGCAAACAACGCCTACTCCCCTTACTCGGGATTTCGCGTGGGCGCGGCGATTCTTTGCTCCGACGGAAGTATTTATACGGGCTGTAATATTGAAAATTCCTCCTATTCAGCGACTGTCTGTGCCGAACGCGTCGCCTTGTTTTCCGCCGTGAACGACGGTAAAAGGGACTTTTTATCCATCGCCGTTGCGGGCGGCAGGGAGGTCGTGGGTGAAGAAATATGTCCGCCCTGCGGTGTTTGCTTGCAAGCGCTGACCGAATTTTTCTCCCCCGAGTCGGTGGTCTTGCTCGCTTGTAGGGGCGGATATAAGGAATATAAATTCAAAGAACTCCTGCCGTTGGGATTTTCGTCTTCAAACCTTGATCAATGAGGTAATATATGCTTGTTTATGATATTTTGGATAAAAAACGTAACGGAATAGAGCTTACCGATGAGGAAATCCGCTTTTTCGTTTCGGGCTATACCGACGGAAGTATCAAGGATTATCAGGCGTCCGCCTTCACTATGGCGGTCTGCTGTAACGGAATGACCGATAACGAGATAACCTCTCTTACCTTGGCTATGGCTGATTCGGGCGAAAGGATAGACCTTTCGCGATTTAATAATACCGTCGATAAGCATTCGACGGGCGGTGTCGGAGATAAGACGACCCTTATTGTCGCTCCCGTCGTCGCCTCGCTCGGATGTACCGTCGCTAAGCTTTCGGGACGAGGCTTGGGCCATACCGGCGGAACTATCGATAAGCTCGAGTCGGTTTCGGGCTTCCGTACCGATTTAACCCCCGAGGAATTTATGAATACCGTGAAAAATTGCGGTGTATGTGTTTCGGGCGCGGGCGCTAATTTGGCTCCCGCCGATAAAAAGCTTTACGCCCTGCGCGACGTAACGGCTACCGTCAGCAGTATTCCGCTTATCGTTTCGAGTATAATGAGTAAAAAGCTCGCGGGCGGCTCCGAAACGATAGTGCTTGACGTTAAAACGGGAAGCGGTGCCTTTATGAAGACCCTGACCGACTCCCGCGCTCTCGCCGAGGGTATGGTAAAAATAGGTAAGCTTGCGGGTAAAAGAGTGTCTGCGGTAATAACCGATATGGATAAACCTCTCGGCTGTAATATCGGTAACTATTTGGAGATTTTAGAGGCTGTTGCGGTTCTTAAGGGCGAAATTACCGATAATCTCGAGCCCCTTTACGAGGTATGCGTAACGCTTGCTTCCGAAATGGTAAGCCGCTCGAAGTCGTTGCCGTATGATGAATGCCTATCCGCCGTCAAAGAGGTAATAAAAAACCGAAAAGCCTACGATACCTTTAAAAAATGGATATCGCTTCAGGGCGGAAATGCCTCGCTTTTGGAAGACCCTTCGTACGGTGTACCGAGCTGTCGCTCCGAATATCTGTCTCCCGCCGACGGCTATATTTCGTCGGTCAACGCCGAAGGTATCGGTCTTTCCGCTATGATGCTCGGCGCGGGCAGAGCAACTAAAGACGATGTTATCGACCCCTTTGCGGGCATAAAATTACTTAAAAATTACGGCGATAGAGTCAAAAAGGGCGAAAAGATCGCCGAGCTTTTGTCAAATACCGTCTCCGACCATTCCGGAGCGCTTTCCCGCTTCGCCGAAAGTATCGTGATTTCCGATTCTACGCCCGAAATAAAGCCGACGGTGTACGAAATAATCAGATAATAGAGAATAGAAAATAGAAAATAGAAAATAGAAAAACAAAACGACTTGAAATTCATCAAGTCGTTTTCTTATATAATATATAACTTACAAGGCACTCCGCGTCTTTGCGCGTAGGAGACGGTATATTCCGTGCCTCGCGATTGACCGTCCCAAAAGGCAATAACCAAATCGGCGTGATCAACGATAAGACGGTCTCGTATAAGCGGAGCGTTCCTGCCGTACAGCTCGTAATCGGGATAAAGTATAAGCTTTTTGATACCGTGTTCGTCGGCGTATTTCTCGGCGAGCGTGTCAACGCCCTTTGCACCGCCCGATATAATAAGATCTGCGTCGGGCGGAATGTATTTTGCTATGTCAGCGTCGGTTATCCCGCGCGACCCTATTATCGCTACCTTCATTTTTAGTCCTTACGTGAGTTTAATATTCTTAATATCCAAACGCTGTTGACGCGCAAAAACGCGTAAAGCCTTTGCGAAAATCCGTTGATATTAAAGGATTTGCCGTTTGTTTGATATTCGGTGGCGATTCCGATTACCGATTCTCGTTTGACGGGAAATTCGTTTTTTATCTGGTTGTCGCCGCGGCATATAAATCCGTCTTTTTTAACTCCGACGATTCGGTGGAGAATAAAATCGCCGTTTTCGCGTCGGTAAAAAATAACGTCGTATTTCTTCAACGCTCTTTTCGGATGCTCGATTTTTACGGTGCTTTTTCCGTGCTTTAAAAGCGGCTCCATACTGTTACCGCGTATGGTGAACGACGCGCTTCCGCCTGCGTCTAATTGCTCGGAGATAATGGGGAATAGGTCGTTGAGGCTTACTTTTTTATTCAAGTATGCCCGCCTTGCTCATCTTGGCGATGAAATTGCGCGCATCGCGCAATGCCGTTTCTTCGTCGATTTCGTATTCCTCGGCGATTGCCTTAGCGATATCTCCTTCGGATTTTCCGTCCTCGATCGCTTTCCATATAAACGCACCCGTTTCGTTAAGCGTGATTACCCCGTTAAAGGAAATCTCGCTTCCGAGGTTCATAACGATGCAGCTTCCCGCCGTTTCGCGTAGAACGAATCCCTCTTTTATCTTCATAAAGCACCTCAACGTCTTTTTACAATAAGATTATAAAACGGCAGTAACGATTTGTCAATGAAAATAGGAATAACGGTTGATTTTGCCGAACTTTTTTGATATAATTTATACGCGATACGTTGCTTTTGCGACGGCTATGTCAGAAAAGGAAGAAAAACTATGAAATATATCGTAATGCTCGGCGACGGTATGGCGGATCTGCCTATCGCGTCGCTCGGTAAAAAGACTCCCTTGGAGGCGGCGAATAAGCCTGTGATGGACTATCTCGCCTCGAAGGGTATTAACGGTATTGTCGATACCGTTCCCGAGGGAATGGTTCCCGAAAGCGATACCGCTAACCTTGCGGTAATGGGCTATGACCCCCGCATTTACTCTAAAGGACGCTCTCCTCTCGAGGCGGCAAGTATGGGAATAGCTATGAACGATGACGAAACCGCTATCCGCGCCAATATCGTTGCGCTCGGCGGTGACGGCGAGTATGAGGACCTTACTATGCTCGATCACTCCTCCGACGAGATTCCCACCGAGGAGGCAAGAGTGCTTATCGAGGCTGTTCAGGAACGCTTCGGTAACGATTTTATGCGCTTCTATTGCGGCATAAGCTACCGCCATTGTCTTATCTGGAAGAATTGCCCCGAGTTTAACGACTTCTCCCGTCCTCACGATATAATCGGAAGAAGGGTAGGGGATTACCTTCCCGAATCCGAATCGAGCCGCCCTATGCGCGAGCTTATGAAGGCGTCTTACGAATTTTTGAATAACCACCCTCTTAATATCGACCGTGAAAAACGCGGACTTAAAAAGGCTAACTCCCTTTGGCTCTGGAGCCCCGGTAAAAAGCCCTCGCTTCCTTCCTTTACGGAAAAGACGGGTCTTAAGGGCTCGGTAGTCTGCGCCGTTGACCTTATTAAGGGTATCGGCTTCTGCGCGGGAATGAACGTCCCCTTCGTCGAGGGTGCGACAGGCGGAGCGCATACCAATTTCGCAGGTAAACGCGATTCAGCGATAAACGAGCTTGAAAACGGTTCGGATTTTGTTTATATCCACGTTGAGGCTCCCGATGAATGCGGTCATCAGGGCGATGCCGACGCTAAGGTGAAGTCTATCGAGTATATCGATAGGGATATCCTTGCCGGTCTCGTTGAATATCTTAAGGGAAAGGGCGAACGCTTCCGTATCCTCCTTCTCCCCGACCATCCTACCCCCGTAAGCGCACGTACCCATACCCGCGCTCCCGTTCCCTTCGTTATGTACGATTCCTCTGACGAGATCGACAGCGGTGTTGATTGCTATTGCGAAAAATCGGGTAAGGACAGCGGTCTTTATCTTGACCGCGGCGAAAAATTAATGGAGCTTCTTCTCGGAGGTAATATATGAGATCTATCAAATCCGAAGGCTACGTTACCGTTAAGGACTATTCCGCATATACGCGCTTTAACGTCTTCAAGGGTAAGTATTACAGAATAAAGATGATACTTCTCTGTACGTTCATTTTTGCGATCTGTGCGACTCTTGCCGTGGTCGGATTCCTCGCTCATGAAAAGAGCTATTGGATACTTGCGGGTATCCTCGCGTTAAGCACCTTTATGTTCTTCTATATGCTTAACGTCCGCGTTAAAAATACCTGTAAATTAAATGCCGATACCGTCCGCGCCGTTCAAAAAACCGAGTTCGGCAAAAACGGATTTGTCGTCGATTTGATATTTAAGGACGAATCCAAAAACGAAAACTACGAGATACTTTACGACGAGGTTGAAAATATCTTTATAACCCGCGACGCGATGTATATTTACGTAGAAAAACGCTCCGCGATAATAATCCCGAAGCGTAATCTTAAAATTGAGCCCCACGAAGCGCTTGAGTTTTTAAAGAAATACGCGCCTCATAAGCTTGTTATTTGTGCCTGACAAAGGGATATAAGCCCGTCGATGTCGT
>JAZRLT010000079.1:0-14164 GCA_045646995.1 Eubacteriales bacterium
AAGAGCTCACCGGTGTGGCGGAGACGTCACAGCCATGTAAACCCTATCCGGAGCAACACCGTGGCGGGGGCATATGCTTGCTCGGCAGCCCCTATGGAGGTGGCAAAGAGATTTATGGCAACATAAATCCAAGATAGATGATTGTTCACGACAGAACTCGGCTTACAGGAGCGCGTCATTCATCCCCGTGGTTTTCGCGGGGATGTTATTTATTTACACAATATTCATTATTAAAAAGAAATTTTCTTGACATCACAAATAATTGTGTATATAATAAAAGTGTATATATTTATTAAGGAGTCCGTCCATTGATTTTACAGCTTGAACAGGCTAAGCTCTCGTTGGGAGAATTAAGCCAAAATATAAAAGATCTCGGAGATTCAATAGGCTTTGATACATTAAAAACCGAGGTAGAAGAGCTTGAAAACAAAACCGCCGAAGCGGGTTTTTGGGACAAGCCGGAGCAATCTCAGGTCGTTCTTAAACAATTAAAAAGCAAGAAAGGCACTCTCGAGCGTTATATATCGCTAAAGAGAAGCTTTGACGATATCGAAACCCTTATTGACATTGCTATCGAAGAAGACGACGAAAGCATTGTAGAAGAGGTTTTAAACGACCTCAATTCGGTAAAAAAGGAATACGAACGTCAGAAAATCGAAATACTCTTATCGGGAGAATATGACGGCAGTAACGCTATAATTTCTATTCACCCCGGCGCCGGCGGCACAGAGGCTCAGGATTGGGCACAGATGCTTTACAGAATGTACCAGCAATATGCCACAAAAAAAGGCTTCAAGCTTAAGGTTCTCGATTATCTTGACGGTGATGAAGCGGGTATCAAGAGCGTTTCATTCCTTATTGAAGGCGAAAACGCTTACGGATATCTTAAGAGCGAATCGGGTGTACACAGGTTGGTACGCGTCTCTCCCTTCGACTCGAGCGGACGCAGACATACTTCCTTCGCCTCGGTAGAAGTTTTACCCGAGTTCAATGATGAAATCACCATTGAAATTAACGAAGCGGACCTTAAGATCGATGCTCACAGAGCGAGCGGTGCCGGCGGTCAGCACGTTAACAAGACCGACTCGGCAATTCGTATCACCCACATCCCTACCGGAATTGTTGTTGGATGTCAGACCGAGCGAAGTCAGGTTCAGAACCGCGAAACCGCTATGAGAATGCTCAAGAGTAAGCTTTTGGAAATCAAGGAACGCGAGCATCTTGAGCGTATCGAGGATATAACCGGCACCAAAATGAATATTGAATGGGGCAGCCAGATTCGTTCATACGTATTTATGCCCTACACTCTCGTCAAGGATAACCGCACAAATTGCGAAACAGGTAATATTCAAGCGGTTATGGACGGAGAGCTTGATGATTTCATCAACGAATATTTGAAATTAAAATGCAATAAATAACTTTTCGGAGGTACTATTATGAAAAAGCTCAGACCCATTTTAGGCGTTTCCCTTATCGTCCAGTCCATTACTTTCTTTGTTCTTTGTCTCGTTAACCTCGAAAAGAAAAAGAACCTTGCAAAAGCGTTCGGTTTCTTCTCTGCACTCGGCGGTATTGCAGGTGTTTCTTTGCTTGTAGTTGAATACAGAAACCGCAAGAAGGCTAAATTAGCCGAAGAGGATCTCTACGACGAGTTCTACGACGAATTCGACGATTTCGATGAATTCGACGAATATAACGTATCCGAAGATGATCTCCTCTGTTCCTTTGAAGGCGCAGAATCAGAAGAATAATCAAGAAAGCTTCCCGTTCCGTCAAATTCGGAACGGGATTGTCTATATATGAAAGGAAATCCTCATGTCAAAAGGCGCACTCTCGGTCGATACCGAGCATCTATTCCCTATTATTAAAAAATGGCTTTATTCCGAAAAGGATATCTTCATTCGCGAGGTTGCCTCCAATGCTTGCGACGCAATTACCAAGCACAAAAGACTCATCTCGTTGGGAGAAGCAGAAAACAACAATCTCAATTATCGCATAACATTTTCGGTAAACAAGGACGAGCAAACCATTACCGTATCCGACAACGGCATAGGCATGGACAGCGATGAGGTACAGAAATACATTAACAACATCGCTCTTTCGGGCGCGGTTGATTTCATATCGAAATACGAGGGCGACAGCTCGGGAGGCATTATCGGCCACTTCGGTTTGGGCTTCTATTCGATGTTTATCGTTGCCGAAAAGGTAGAAATGTTTACAAAATCCTACCGCGGCGGTGAAGGCGTTCATTGGATTTGCGACAGTGACGGAACGTTTGAAAGCGAACCCTGCGAACGCGAAAATCACGGAACCGAAATCATAATGCACGTTTCCGACGAGGAGGTTTCTTACCTCGACAACGCAAAATTAAAGAGCATTCTCGAGAGGTATTGTTCTTTTATGCCCTACGATATTGTTCTTTTGGAAGACGGCTCTGAAACCGTTATCAACGATACCAACCCCTTATGGCAGCGCAAGCCGCAGGACGTCAAGCCCGAAGAATATAATGAATTTTACAAGAAGGTTTTCGGCGATTATTCCGCCCCCTTGTTTTACGTTCATATCGTTGCGGACTATCCCCTTAATTTCAAAGGCGTATTATTCGTACCCAAGAGAAAAGGTGATCTTGACTCTCCCGAGAGTGAAATAAAGCTCTTTTATAATTCGGTATTCGTTGCCGACAATATCAAAGAAGCCTGCCCTGAGCATTTAGTGAACTTCAAGGGTGTGCTTGACTGTCCCGAATTACCGCTTAACGTATCGAGAAGCTATTTACAGAACGATGCATATATCCGAAAGGTCGCGTCGCATATTTCCAAAAAGGTCGCAGACAGAATCAATTATCTTTTCAACAACGAGCGTGACAGTCTCGAAAAGAATTGGCGCGATTTAAAAACGTTTTTCAAGTATGCGTGTATGCGTGACGACAAATTTGGAGAAAAGGTACGCGAAAACATTCTCTTCGAAAAGATCGGAGAAGGCTTTACGACTGTCAGCGAATACTTGAACGGCACCAATGAGGGCGAAATCCTTTATACGACCGACAAAAACGCTCAAAGCTATTATATCGGATTATATTCCGAAAAAGGCAAGGAAATTCTTGTTTTTGATAACGTCATCGATGACAATTTCGCTCAATATTACGAAAGCAAAAACGACAAAGTCAAATTCCGCAGAATAGACTCAGGATTTGACAACGACGGTTCGGAGTCGAACGAAACCGTATCCGAGCTTTTCAAGCAGGCTTCGGGACGAGCTGATATTTCCATCAGCTTTGCATCGCTTGGCGAAGACGGCGCCGCGGCGCTTATTTCCATTCCCGAAGAGGAACGCCGTTTCTCGGATATGATGAGAATGTACAGCATTTCTTACGGCAACGAGCCTACTAATATCCCTCTTAACGAGCATCTTACCGTAAACACCGATAATCCTATTATTAAAAAGCTTGAATCATCGGGTGAGTCGGCGATTGATATCGCTAAGCACATTTACCTTTCGGCGGTTTTACTTTCACGTACTCTTACAGCCGACGAAGCCAAGGAATTCATTGCGTTAAACAACAAACTGTTATAAAAAACCAATAAGACCTGTGAGCCGAATTCACAGGTCTTATTTCATTTTCATAGACTAAAAACAGCAGCAACAGAAAGGGGCAATCAAATAACCAATGGCAACTATTTTAACAAATCAGGCTACACTAAATTACAGATACGGCACAAATCTCGAAACTACGGTATCTAATACCACAAGCGCCGTTTTGAACGGCCCTTTAAGCATTACAAAAACTGCCGTTTCGGAATGTTTCCGTTCGGGCGGTTCGTTGACGTATATCATTAATCTCAAAAACAACAGCTCTTCTTCCGTAAACGGTATAGTAATAAATGATGATTTAGGAACGTTCGATACAGGCACGGTCGAAGTAACACCCTTAACCTATATAGGACCCGCCAAGCTGTTTATAAACGGTATTGAAGATGACGGACTTACGGTAGCAGAAAGCAGTAACGGTGTTATCTTTGAGATATCGGAAATTCCGCAAAACGGAACAGCACAAATAATTTATATTGCAAGAGTCAACAATTATGCCTGCTACAATGCAGGAAGCAGCATTACAAACACAGCGTCGATAGACAACGGTTGTAATTGTGTCTGCGATGAAGCTACAACCGCAGGCGCTACCGTAACGGCTTGCGAATACGCGGATTTGCAGATCGTAAAAGGAGTTTCTCCCGCAAGTATTACCTGCGACGAGCGCATAACCTATTCCTTCATCCTTAACAATTACGGCAATATTCCCGCCACAGAGATTGTATTACACGACAACTTCGAGCCAAAATTAAAAAATTTAGTAGTAGCCGTAAACGGTCAAGTTATACCGAATTACGAGTACGACTACGTTTGCGGATCGCTCACACTTCCCTCAGAGGACAGCGAATATTCGATAGAAATCCCTTCTGCAGTTTGCACAAGAGACGAGGCAACCGGCATTGTAACTACCGAGCCCGGAAGCGCACTAATAACCGTATCCGGCACATTATAAGAAAAAGGAACGGTTTAAACCGTTCCTTTTAAACTATTCGGCTTTTCCGATGGATTTTTGATACGCATCGGTGAGAAAGGTCAACACAGCTTTACGAGTAACGATACCGATAAAAACCCCTCGGTCATCAACAACGGGAACGAAATTCTGCTCTGCAACGCGGTTAAAGAGCTGTTCCATATTACAAGTGACGTTGACAGGGGGATTCCATCCGTCGCGTACGACATCCTTTATACACATTTTTTCGTGCTCGCGCATATCGTTACCGCCGTTATAAAGCATGCTGCGAAGCAGGTCACCCTCTGTAACGGTGCCTACGTATACACCCTCGGGTGAAATAACGGGAATGGCGCGATATTTATGATAGGTCATCTTTTCGAATCCGTTACGAATAGTCGCGGAAGAATCAAGACACGCAACGTTACTCTTAGGAGTCAAGAAGCGCATTATATTCATTAAAAATACTCCATAAATCAGATTTTAAAGTTTCATCTCGAGATGTCTGGAACGAGTTTCAAGCCCATATTTTTCATAAAATCTTACAGCAGACTCATTAAATTCCCAAACGTTAAGCATAAGGAAAACGCAATCCGACTCCCTTCCGTACTCGGAAGCGCGGTCCATAAGCGCATTTGCAATACCCATACGGCGGTATTCGGGATCCACACAAAGGTCATCGACGTAAAGCGTTTTTCCGTTGCCTTCGGTTATTATTTCACTAAATACGTAACCTACCACCTTTTCTTCAACAACGGCGACGAAAACACCGTTTTCTGTCTCGGATAAGCGCTCGGCAACCTGAGACGGATCATATTTACTAACAAGATCAGGAAACATATCGGGGCGTCCGTCACGATGAAGCTTACCGATAATTTTCAAAAGGTCATAGACCTTTGACGTATCGGAAACAACAGCCTGACGAACAGAAATCGAACTATTCATACAGACACCAAGTAATATCAAGAAATTCTTTTATAAGTGCAAAAACGGAAAGGCATATCGGCGACACTATCGGTTTCCGAATTGGAAATTTGTTCTTCACCGACCAAGGCAAGCTCCCATTCGGGAGATTCATCGAGGTTATCGAAAAAGGCATCCTTTTCAAAGCTTTTTTCGAACTTTGTAACATACGCGGTATCGCAATAAGGCAACAAAAGCGAATAAATTTGGGAACCGCCGATAACGAACACAGAATCCGAATCATAGCTCTTAAGCGTTTCCAAAAGCTTATCAACCGAATCGACAACAATAGCACCGTCGGGCGCGTATTCGGGATTACGGCTCATAACTATATTCGTTCTGTCTTTTAATACTCTTCCGCCGGGAAAGGTTGCCAAGGTCTTCGAGCCCAATATAACAACGTTTCCTTTAGTCAAGCTTTGGAAATAGCGGAGATCGGCGCGAACGCGAGCCAAAAGCTCGCCCTTATATCCGATTCCCCAATCTTTATCAACTGCTACTACAAGCTTCATTTTATCACCTTACACCGCAACGGGGAATTTTCCGATTTTTTCACCGTGAACGTAGTTTTCAACGGTAAAGGAATCGGGAGTGAATTCGTAAAAATCGGTAACCGTCGGATCGAGAGTAACCTTGGGCGCATCATAGCACTCGCGCTTTATAAGCTCTTCGACTATCGGGATATGTCTGTCGTAAATATGAGCGTCGGCTATAACATGGACAAGCTCGCCCGCTTGCAAGCCCGAGGCTTGAGCAAGCATCATAACGAGCGCGGCATACTGAGCGACGTTCCATGCGTTAGCAGCGAGCATGTCCTGCGAGCGCTGGTTAAGTATCGCGCAGAGCTTACCGTCGGTAACGTTAAAGGTCATCGAATACGCGCAGGGATAAAGCGCCATTTCAGAAAGATCGGCAAAGTTATACATATTGGTCATAATACGTCGGCTGCAAGGGTTATTCTTAAGGTCGTAAAGCACGCGGTCAACCATATCGAATTCGCCCTCACGGTATTTATGCTTAACGCCCATCTGATATCCGTAGGCTTTACCGATAGATCCGCTTTCATCAGCCCATGCATCCCAAATTCCGCTTCCGAGCTCGTTGACGTTATTGGACTTTTTCTGCCATATCCAAAGTATCTCGTCGATAGCCTTTTTAAGGGAAATCGGACGAATAGTAATAAGCGGAAACTCCTTGGAAAGATCGTAACGGTTTACGACGCCGAATTTTTTAATGGTATACGCCGGCTCGCCATCCTCCCAATGGGGACGGACACGCTCGTCACGCACCCAGCTTCCGTTTTCGATAATATCTTTACAGGTTTCAATAAATGCTTTATCTGCAGAGCTCATAACGTACTCCTATACTTTTCTTAATTATATAATACCATCACTCGTTATATTTGTCAACGGTCGCAAAATGAATTGACAAAATAGATACGGTTTGATAATATATTTTTGTATTTGTTAAAAGGTTGGTCTAAAATGTCATTCTTTATAACTATCAGTCAAGCCGCCAAAACCATTAAAAATGAATACAACTCCCCTATTTTACTTACCGACGCTATCGCGGACAGCGGTTTTTCTTTCGACGCGCCCTGCGGCGGGAGAGGCATTTGCGGTAACTGTAAGGTTTTGGCGAGCGGTATTTTAAGCGATCCTACGAAAAAGGAAATATCTTTTCTCGGCGAAGGCATTTACCGCGGAGAGAGACTTTCTTGTATGACGTTTGCAAAGGGCGATTGCGTTATAGAAATACCGAGCTCGGGGCTTGATTCGGTTCGATTTTCCGAAGACGGCGATTACATCGCAAGCAAATTTGCTTGCGCCGTTGATGTCGGAACGACGGGATTGGTTTTCAGATATTATTCATTACCAAGCAAAAAAATTGTTTTTTCGGAGCATATTGACAATCCGCAGAGAGTGCGGGGCGCGGACGTATTAACGAGAATAAACTATGCTGTCAACGGTGGTTTGGAAGAATTAAAAGAGCTAATTGAAAACGCGATTGTTGAATCGGAAAAGCGATTCGGTAACAAGGTCGAGCAATACTTTTTTTCGGGTAATACCGCTATGCTCCATATTCTTTCAGGTAGAAATCCCGAAGGAATTGCTGTCGCGCCGTTTGAGCCCGAAACTTTATTTGGCTTTTGGGAAGGCAACCGATATTATATGCGTTGTGCAAGCTCATACGTCGGAGCGGACGTTATCGCATCGCTTATTGCAAGTAAAGCGTTAGACAAAAACGAAAGATTTGCCTTACTTGATATCGGCACCAATAACGAGTGTATACTTTTTGACGGAAAACAGCTATATGCCTGTTCCTCACCTGCAGGTCCTGCGTTTGAGGGCGGTAACATAAGCTGCGGTATGACTGCGCGAGATGGCGCAATATATGCGATTCACGACAATGACGGCATAGCACAAATTAAAACAATTAACGATTCCGAGCCGATAGGTTTTTGCGGAAGCGGGCTTATCGATGTGATTGCTTATCTTCATAAAAACGGATATATTTACTTTGACGGAAGCATTATCAAAGAGCTTCCCGATTTCGGAAAAGTGAAGCTTTCGGGCGAAGATATAGCCGAATTACAGCTTGCGAAATCAGCGGTTGCGGCAGGTTTGATGACGTTATGCAATCACGCGGATATATCCGTCGAGGATATAGATACACTTTATATGACCGGCAGCTTCGGAAGCAGGATAAACGTTCAAAACGCCGAATATATCGGCTTGATTCCGAAGGGCTTGGGCGAAAAAGCCGTATTTATCAGCGACGGAGCAATTAACGGTGCGTCTATGCTTATAACAGACGATTCTTATATTGAAAAGTCGAGTGAAATCGCAAAATCGATTACTACGGTTGAGCTCGCAAACAGCGAATATTTTGCGAAAAGCTTTATTGAAAATTTGTATTTTTAATAACAACATCTCCGAAAGTAACAGTAAAAATCCCCTTAAAGCAGTATCTTGAAAAAATCTCAAGGCTGCAATAAGGGGATTATTTTATACTAACGTTCAAACAAAAGATTCCGCCCGACTATTAAGCCGAGCGGAATCTTCACCTAACACTCTTAAATTTACTCGTCTATCTACCCGAAATGAGGTGTCGATAGCCGACGATTACTTATCGAGTTTACAATAGCAGATTATTTATTTTCTTCAACGTAAGGGAATCTTTCAGTGAAGCGGCCTGCACCTTCATACTGATAACCGATCCAGCCGTTGGGGGTCCACTGATATTCGTCTACCCAGTAACCATACCAATAGCCCTCAAGACCCTTGAATTCAAGCTTCGAAACAGCATTTTTAGGATTGGGCTTTTCAACGTTACCTGCTTCGATTTCGGCAATATAATCAGAAATAAGATAATCGATATATCCCGTCATTTTCTCGCCGCCGTAGAAGGTAAGAGTGCACTGAGTAAGCTCAAACATACTGTTGTTTCCATAGGTGTAAGAATACCAAACGCCGGAATAAACCTCAATTCGATAATCACCATTAGGAAGATTTACAGCTTCTTCATTATAGCCGGGTTCAAAGGTTTGCGCCCAAGGATTGAATTCTTCTTCTACCAACCGACTGATATAATTTTCGATTTCCTCGGATTCGAGCGCCAACTGACCAACGAGCTCACCTGTTTTGTGCGAATAGATATCGATGGTAACGCCCTTTGCACGCTCGTAATGAGAGGAATACGGATCGTCCTGATTGCAACCGCAATAGTGCATATCCCTTGCATCTACGATATTATAATCGAAATCAGGGAATTCATATTTCGGCTTTTCGGGAGTAACCTCGGGAGTGGGAAGCTCTTGAGTGTCTTCCTCGGGAAGAACTACTTCGTCGTCAGTCGCTTCGTCGCTGACGAGGAAGTCAACGTCCATATCGATTTCGGGCTGGTTATCTTCAGAAGGATTTGTAACAGCCTCATCCATAACCGCTTCATCCATTGATGAATCGAAAGCCGAGATGTGCAACAAGGATAAGCTTCCTGTAAGAAGCACTGCCGAAGCCAAAATGATAACGGTGGTGATCAGCAATAAGCTTTTGCTTTTCATAGTGTAATCTCCTTTTCAAAATTATTCGAAAGCTTTTAGCCTTCGAACGTATCTTAAGGCGCGTATATTCAGGATTTGTTTGGGATTTATTATGAATTTGTAAAAGTTACAAAAGCGGTTGTTCCTTTTTGAAGTTCAGAGTCAAAGCTCAATTTCGCATTATGAGCCAAAGCAATTTTTTCACACAAGGATAGCCCGAGTCCCGTTCCGCCTTCGTTACGCGAACGCGATTTATCGGTACGGTAAAACGGTTCGGTGATATGGGCTATTTGCTCGCTTGTCATACCTCTTCCATTGTCGCAAACCGAAAGTACGGTGGTATCATTTTCTTTTTTACATCCGATAACAACTACACCGTCGCTACCGCAAGCCTTTATGGCATTATCTGCAAGATTGGATATTAAAAGCTCAGTCAAAAGCTTATCGCAACTAAGGTATATTTCTTCGGTGTCGGATTTCAAAGCGACGCCTTTACTTAATGCTTTAGCAGAAAGCTTTTTTGTGATTTCGAAAATCATTTCACTTATATTTACGTTTTCGGGACATATTTGGTTTTCACGTATGAAAGCCTCGTCCAACATTCTCTCGCCGATAAATTTCAATCTTTCGGATTCTGAAATTATATATTCAATAGCTTCTAATTTTTCCGCCTCGCTGATATTAGCATTCTGCAAATATTCCGCATAGCCTCTGATAGAGGTAAGAGGAGTTCTCATTTCATGAGCAAGGTTATCGAGCATTCGTTGCTTGGTTTGTGCGACAGATTCCAATTCTTCCATTTGATTACCGATATGCTCTGCCATTCTATTAAAATCTTCTGCCAATATAGAAAATTCATCTTTTCCGCTTACAGGTGCTCTGGAATTGAAATTGCCATTTGATATTTCCTTGGTAGCGAAACGCAATTTTTCCAAAGGCTTAGCAAGCTTTCTGAGAATCAAAAACAAACATATTGCCAATATGACTGAGGCAACAACAGATGCGCAAATATATACCACGGAAAGTTGTTTTAAATCCTCGTCCAAATAGCTTATATTTTTCGCATATATCAAAAGCAAATTTGAATTTTCAATAGGCTCGGAAATAACAAAAAACCTTGTGTCATTGATGGTTTGAGTTATATAAGCTCCGCTAACGGGGATTTTGATATCTTGACCGAGATTTCCATAAATAACTTTCTTTTGTTCATCATTCCAAAACGCCAAATTTATATTGTTGTCATCGTAATGCTCGCAATAATTACGCATTAAAATTTTTTGCGCGGATGCGAGATTAAGGTATTGAGAATCCTTTTGAAAGCCCTCGGCAATAACACGACTTTCTTCCTGACAAAGCGAATAAGCGGCTTTGGTATTATTTTGATAGGTGTAATATGCAAGAGAAAAAATACCTATGTTAAAAAACAGCAAAAACAGCATTAACGTAATAAAATACGTTTTTTCTCTAAATTTCATAGCTCGAACCTATATCCTGTTTTATATAAGGTTTTTAATCTGTTGGTCAAACCCAACTTCGCTCGAATCTGTCTTATGTGCACGTCTACCGTTCGGGTATCGCCTTCATAATCAAATCCCCAAACGAGCGAAATAAGCTTTTCGCGCGAAAGTGCTACGTTTCTATTCAAAACCAAGGTTTCCAAAAGCGAATATTCTTTCGGTGTAAGAACGACCTCAATTTGGTTTTTATATACCTTTTGAGCTGAATAATCGATTTCTATATCATCAAATGCCAATTTTTTATCGTCGCGTCTTGTTCGGCGCAAAACCGCACGCACGCGCAACAAAAGTTCCTGGATTTCAAAGGGCTTTACTATATAATCATCAGCTCCCAACGACAATCCCTTTAAACGGTCGCTTACGCTTTCTTTCGCGGTTACAAAGATAACGGGGGTATTCTCCGCCATTTCGATAAGCTCAAATCCGCCGATTCCCGGAAGCATTACGTCCAATATTATAAGGTCGAAATTTTCTTCCAAAATTATATTTTGGGCATCATAGCCATCTCCGACTGAAGTACAGGTATAACCGACAAGCTCTAAATTACGCACTATCAAATTACGAATAAGACGCTCATCTTCAACAACTAAAATTTTTGCCATTATTTCACCGCCTTTATTAATAGTATAACATAATTTGTGATAGATTTGTTATGAAAGTAAATATTTTCGGATATTAACGACTTTTGTATTTTGATTTTACCTCGGCGTAAAAAATTCCGCCCAACCATACAGCCGAGCGGAATCATAACCTAAAAATCTTTTATTTTTTCTGAGTTCTATATAACGGTCGCGCGTGTCAATTCACTTTCGGAGTTTTTTATTTTTTAATCTTCAATTCAAGGACAGTTACGCCCAAGTCGCCTTCGCCGTATCTTCCCGAACGGAAGGATTTGATACGCGCTTTATCCTGACGGAAGAATTGCCACAAGGCGGCACGGAGAGCGCCGGTACCCTTACCGTGGATTACCGAAACGTATTCGTGACCCGCAAGAATAGCATCCTCTAAATATCGATCGATAATAAACCAAGCGTCATCGCCCGTATTTCCGCGAACGTCGATTTCGTTACGAACTGCGGAAACGCTATGGGTATATTGCGCCTTGCCCTTTTGCTTATTCTGTTTTTCTACAGCGGCGGCGTTAGCGAGAAGGCGAATATTTTTTATATTGGTCTTTGTCTCGAATCTACCCGAAACGGTAAACACGGTATCACCCGATATACTTTTAACTATCGCTTCCCTACCGATATCGGCAAGGAGAACCTTATCGCCGGCTTGGAGAGGACGCGGAAGAACATAATCCTCTTCCTCAACCTCAAATTCCTCTACGTCGTTTATTGCGGCAGAGGTATCCTTGAGATTTTGTCTTATTGCTTTACGAGCTTCTTCGATACGTTGGAGCTCAAGTCGCTTTGCATCGGCTTTTTTTAGCTCGTTAAGCTGTTCGAAAACCTGATTGCTCGAAGATTTTGCGGCATCGAGAATTCGTTGAGCTTGTGCGCGAGCCTTATCTAATTCAGCCTCGGCGCGGTCTTGCATTTCTTTAGCAGTTTTCATCGCCTCTTCGCGTATTCTCAACGCTTCGGCGCGAGCGCGCTCGCTCTCGCTTCGTTCCTTACGAAGATCCTGCTCGGTTTCTTCCAATCGGACAATAACATCCTCGAAGCGAACGTTATCGTCGGCAAGAAGCTCTCTCGCTCTATCGATAACTGTTTCATCCATGCCGAGTCTTCTCGAGATTTCGAAAGCGTTACTTCTACCGGGGATACCGGTTATAAGGCGGTAGGTCGGCTTTAGCGTAGCTAAATCAAATTCGCAGGAAGCATTAAGGACGCCTTCGGTATCGAGAGCATATATCTTTATTTCGGAATAGTGGGTGGTTGCGGCAACTATCGCGCCCGAAGCGCGAACACGCTCGAGAATCGCGATAGCGAGAGACGCACCCTCGGTCGGATCGGTACCCGCACCAAGCTCGTCGAAAAGAACGAGAGAGCCTTTACCGCATTCCTTAAGAATTGAAACAACATTTACCATATGGGACGAGAAGGTCGATAGCGATTGCTCAATACTCTGTTCATCGCCGATATCAGCCAGCACACCGTTAAACACGGGAAGCGCGCTTCCGTCGTCACAAGGGATATAAAGACCGCTTTGAGCCATCATAGACAGCAAACCGAGGGTCTTAAGCGTAACCGTTTTACCGCCCGTATTGGGTCCCGTAATTATAAGCGCATTTTCGCTTTCGCCAAACTCAACAGAGATAGGCACGACTCTTGAGCGAGGTATAAGAGGGTGGCGGGCGCGGACAAGCTTTATGGATTTTGCATTCGTGCGCGGGCGAACACCCATAATATCCGAGGAATATTTCGCACGGGCGAATATAACGTCAAGGTCGGTCATCGCTTTATGGTCGACACGAATGACGTTGGCAATTTCCGCAACCTTTGACGACAAATCATACAATATTTTTTCGATTTCTTCTGATTCTCTTCCCTGAAGCTCACGAAGCTTATTATTTGCCTCGATAACCGCCATAGGTTCGATAAACAGGGTCTGACCCGAAGCGGAGGAATCGTGAACCAAGCCCTTTATTTCGTTTTTATGCTCGGCACGCACGGGAATAACGTATCTACCCGAGCGGATAGTAACGACAGCATCGCGGAGGAATTTTGCATTTTCGCCCAAAGTTATATTATTAAGCGTTTCCCTCACGCGTTCTTCGGCACGTCTAAGCTCACGGCGGATACGGTAAAGCTCGGGAGAAGCGTCGTCAGCGACGGTATCCTCGCCGATTATCTTCATACTTATCTCTTCGGCAAGGCCACGCGACTCAACGAGCGTCGAGAAATAAGGGTACAAGGCGTCGATATCCTTGCCCTCGGGATATTTTTTAATATAACCGACAGCGCGCAAGAGCGAAGCGATATTTAAAAGCTCGAGCATCGTCAGCATAGCGCCCTTTTCGGCACGATCAGCGGAATCGATAACCGTTTCGGGAGCTGAAAACGTAGGCGAGCCTTTAAACGTAAGAAGACCGAGAGCCTCTTCGGTTTCGTCAAGCAGGCGCGAAATTATTACCGAATCGATTTCGGGGACGGTTTCCTT
>JAZRLT010000080.1:0-5886 GCA_045646995.1 Eubacteriales bacterium
ATCGTATCGTAAATTGCCATTCCCGCACTAATCGATCCGCCGGGCGAATTGATATAAAGCGAGATTTCTTTGTCGGGATCCTGACTCTCAAGATAAAGTAATTGAGCCACAACAAGAGAAGCAACCGTATCATTTATCGGCTCGCCGATAAAAACGATTCTATCATTAAGCAAGCGCGAAAAAATGTCATAAGAACGTTCACCGCGCGAGGTTTGCTCAACGACAACGGGTACCAAAGACATAACGATCAACCTTTCGGAAAGTTAAATTATTTGTTAGTGATAACAGCGTTTTCTTTAATAAGATCAACAGCCTTGCGGAGAACGATATCCTCGGAAATGCTATCTTCGGGGATGCTGTTCTTAACGGTATCAATATCTACATTATAGCCTGCAGCGATCTTCTTATATTCAGCCTCGATATCCTTCTTAAGCGCCTTGATCTTTTCAGTCTTAACTATCTTGGAAAGTGCGAGTCTGGTCTTAACCTGCTTTTCAGCATCGGAAGTAAAGCTATCGCGAAGCTGTTCAATGGTCATACCGGTATACTTGAAGTACATTTCAAGGTTAGCGCCCTGAGACTGGAGACGATATTCGTAATCACGGATATAACCGTCGATTTCCTGCTCGATCATACAAGCGGGGATTTCTACTTCGGTATTTGCAAGAAGCGCGTCAAGAAGTGCCTGTTCAAGCTTGCCTTCTGCTGCCTTTTCGCGGCTTTCGGTAAGCTTAGCCTTAACATCAGCCTTGTATTCATCAACAGTGTTGAATTCGGAAACATCCTTAACGAATTCATCATCAAACTCGGGAAGCTCCTTAACCTTGAGCTCGTGAAGCTTGATCTTGAAAACAACAGCCTTACCTGCGAGGTTTTCAGCGCCGTAATCTTCGGGGAAGGTCACGTCGATATCGAATTCACCGCCAACGTTCTTGCCGACGATCTGTTCTTCAAAACCGGGAATGAAGCTACCGCTACCGAGAGCGAGCGGATACTTTTCGCCTTTACCACCTTCGAAAGCAACTCCGTCAAGGAAGCCTTCGAAATCGATAACAGCTTCGTCACCGTTCTGAGCAGGACGGCCTTCGACGGTAAGAAGACGGGAATTACGTTCTCTGGTCTGATCAACAGACTTCATAACGTCTTCATCGGAAACCTCTACGGATTCCTTAGCAACCTCGAGACCCTTGTATGCAGAAATCTCAACTGCAGGCTTGGTATAAACCGCCGCCTTGAGAGCAACGCCCTTATCATCGATAGAAACAACCTCGAGCTCGGGACGGCTTACAACGTCAAGCTTGGTAGAAGCGAGAGCAGCTTCGTACGCCTCGGGAAGGAGGTTATCGATAGCCTCGTCGAAGAAGATAGTGGTGCCGTAGAGCTTTTCGACGATATGCTTAGGTGCCTTACCCTTACGGAAACCGGGAACGTTCATTTTGGAAACGTTCTTGCGGTACACTTTATTTACCTCGGCATCAAACGCTTCCTTTTCAATAAGAAATTCAAATTCGTACTTATTCTTTTCGATTTCTTTTGCTTTGATAGATGCCATATTATCCTCCGAAACATCATAAAAATACTATTATACATTTTAATGATTATTTTGGAAAAGTCAACTATTTTTTGGTTTTTCCGAGCGTTTTAAGATTATTTGTAACGATTTTTGAAATATAAGCGATTCGCAGTTGATTTTTAGTGCAACTTTGTATATAATAATACGCGGACGGAGGTGATTTTATGGCTGACGAGATAAAACAACATACTGTTACGCCTTTTGAAGCGTCGGTGGACAGCTTTTCCCATAAAGACGTAAGCGGAAATCCGAATCATGATAAACGCGCCATGATACCAAGTCTTTTCATAAGAAGCTTGCTTATTGCGATTTGTATCGGCATGTTTGGATATGCGGTGTTTATGCTTGCATCAAGTGCTATCGAAACCGAAGAGGTCAACGATCTTTACGACAGTGTGCGTCCCGAAAGCCAGACCTCGGCTATCAAGCCTTCCACTCCTCTTCTCGAGCCGTCGCCTATGTACACCTTACAGCAAATGGTTGACGCAAACGGCAAATACAACAATTACGTTGGTGACGTCAGTTCAATAGACGACATTGCGAGAAGAAGTTCTTATTACCGCAACTACAAGAGCTTCAAATCACGATACCCCGACGCGTTTGCTTGGATATACGTTAACCATACTCAAATCGACTACCCTGTTATGAAAGGTCCTTACACGGACTATTATCTATATCACAACATCAACGGCAACAAATCTTCCTCAGGCAGTATCGTTGCCGAAACCAATCTATCCAACAATTACAACGAAAATCTCAATACAGTAATCTACGGTCACTGTATGAAGAACGGTTCAATGTTCAGAACCTTAAAGACCTTCCTCGAAAGCGCAAACAAGAACACTGTTGCCAAAACGATGGAAATCGAAATATATACCGAGGACGGACTATATATTTACAAGATATTGAGCGGTTATCGCGAAGACGGTGCTCATTTCGCCAAAACGTTTTTCAGAGACGTCAACGATTATCAAAATTTTCTTGATAATATTGCTTCAAAAAACACATTGAGATATTCGGAAAAATACAATTCGAGTTCCAAGGTCGTTACGCTGATCACTTGCGCAAACGTATCCTCGAACGAAGAGGAAAGATACGTGCTTCACGGGGTATTAGTGTCATTCATTCCCGCTTCACAATTATAAAACAAATCCTATGCAACTCTTCAAATTGCATAGGATTTTTTATATTCCGAGATTATTTCTTTGGTTTTGATTTTTAACAGCTCATACGCATTAGCTATACAGTATTCTTTATTGTAACCCATATCTGCCAAGGAATAAAATTCGCATACGCCGATATCCTTAAGCGCTTCACACCCTTCGGAAATACCGCCCGACAATACAAAAACCGGAACGTTCTTTGCTTTAGATGCAGAGGCGACCTCCGAAACCAACTTACCGTAAGCAGTTTGCGCATCGGTATTACCTTCGCCTGTAATCACAAAATCTGCCCAATCAAGTGACTCGGAAAACCGATCCGAACCGGTCAGAAGTCTCGCACCGCTGATATACTCAGCACCAAGCACAGAAATCAACGCGGCACCTGCGCCTCCCGCGGCACCCGATCCGGCAACAAGCGGGTCAATACCCAAAACAGAAGCATAGTGGAGAAGCGAATCGTCAAGAATTTTAATTTCGTTCTCGCTTGCCCCCTTTTGCTTTGCAAAAACTCTCGAAGCGCCATATTCACCGCAAAGCGGATTACTAACATCGCACGCTGCAACAATTCGCACACTTGACATATCTATCATTTCTGAATCATCAAAAGAACGGATTTTGCTAAGCGAAGATGCGAAAGGAGACAGTTCAATTCCTTCGGAATCGAAAAAGCGCATCCCCAATGCAGAAAGAATCCCAATTCCGCCGTCATTTGTGGCAGATCCGCCGAGACCGACTATTACAGTTTTTGCACCGATTTCAACGGCATATCGAACAAGTTCGCCAACGCCATAAGTGGTTGATGACATGATATCACGTTTTTCTTCCTCAACAAGGCACAAGCCCGCGGCAGATGCCAATTCAACGAAAGCGGTTTTGGTGCAAGAATTCAAAACAAAAGACGCGATACCCTTGTTGCCTAAAGGGTACGTAACTTCCCTTTCGATCCAATCGCCGCCAAAAACAGACATCATAGTAGAACAAAACCCCTCACCGCCATCGGAAGAGGGGATTTGTTTAACATCGACGGATAAATCAGCGTCGATTGCACCCTTGGCAACGGCATCACAAACTTGTTCCGAAGAAAGACAGCCTTTAAAGGAGTCGGGAGCAATCAAAATATTCATATTAAGCCCAGAACATACCCTTGGGGGCAGGCTCGCTCATTATACACTGTTTAAGGAATGCAACGGCTTTTTCCAATCCCTCGCAAGAGGTCATAAGGCTATCCTCGTGCTCAATGGAAAGAATATCATCATATCCAACCAATCTTAGGTTACTTATCATATCGCGCCAATACTGCATATCGTTACCGTAACCGACAGCGCGGAATATCCAAGAACGATTAATTTCGTCTCCATAATGCTTAGTGTCAAGAACACCGTTTACGGATGTATTGATTTTATCTATCTTGGTATCCTTTGCGTGGAAGTGATAAATCGCATTTCCGAGCTTTCTTATAGCGGCAACGGGATCAATTCCCTGCCAAATAAGATGCGACGGGTCAAAGTTAGCACCGATAATATCGCCAACCTCTGCACGAATGCGAAGGAGCGTTTCGGGGTTGTATACACAGAATCCCGGATGCATTTCAAAGCAAATCTTTTCAATTCCGTGAGCAGCACAGAACGCAGCCTCTTCCTTCCAATACGGAACAAGAATATCGTTCCACTGATAGTCAAGAACCGCAAGGTAATCCTCGGGCCAAGGACAGGTGACCCAATTAGGATATTTGGAATTTTCGCAATCGCCGGGACATCCCGAGAAGCCGATAATCTTCTTTACACCGAGCTTTTCGGCAAGAAGAACGGCATTGCGCCAATCGGAGCGATATTTTGCAGCGATTTCTTTGTCGGGATGAACGGGATTTCCGTGACATCCGAATGCATTTATTTTAAGACCGTATTTTTCAAAGGTCGCTTTGAATTCCTCGAGCTTTTTATCATCAGCAAGTAATACCTCGGGATCGCAATGAGCTTTACCGGGGTATCCGCCCGCACCGACCTCGAGCTCTTCTATGCCGAGCGATTTAAGATACGCAAGGGCTTCATCAAGCGGCTTGTCGCCGAGAAGTACGGTAATTACACCTAATTTCATAAATACTACCTCTTAATTAAAGTAATAAGGCTCACCGGTCTTTGCAGAAGTATAGATACCTTCAAGGATACGGCTTACAGTATAAGCCTGTTCGGGGGTAACAACGGGATCCTTGTCTTCACGAATAGCTTCGAGGAAGAGACGAGCTTCACGTTCGGCAGGCTTTTCATCGCCCGAGCCGTCATAGAAGTCTACGCCGCCTGCGCCGAGACCGGGCTTAAGAACGTAGGTCTTTCCGTTACGCACGCCGTTAATACGTACGCCGTCAAGCATATCAGCACCGCCGTCGGTACCGCAAAGAGTAGTAATAGCTTCACGGGGATCAAGCATATTAAGCGCCCAGCTGGATTCGAGAATAATAGTAGCGCCGTTTTCCATTACGATAAAGCCAAACGCCGAATCCTCAACCGTGAGTTCACCGGGCTTCCAGTCGCCCCAAGCGTTACCGGTCGGGAATTTATCGCCAAGCTTATGATAGGTAGTACCTACACAATACTTGGGCTTATAGTTGTCCATACACCAAAGAGTAAGGTCAAGAGCATGAGTACCGATATCGATAAGAGGTCCGCCGCCCTGCTCATATTCGTTCATAAACACGCCCCAAGTAGGAACAGCACGTCTTCTTATCGCGGTAGCCTTTGCATAATAAATATCACCGAAGGTTCCGTTTTCTGCCTCCGCCTTAACGTAAAGCGAGTCGGGACGATGACGGTTTTGGTAACCGATAGTAAGCTTTTTACCGGTACGTTTAGCGGCATCAACCATCTTTTTAGCTTCTTCGGCATTGATAGCCATAGGCTTTTCGCACATTACGTGTTTACCGGATTCAAGAGCGTCAACGGTAATAAAGCTGTGAGAACGGTTGGGTGTCAATACATGAATGATATCAACGGTGTCATCCGCAAGCACTTCCTTATAATCGGTACAATCCTTTGCGTCGGGAGTACCGTAGGTTTTAGCGGCAAGCTCTGCACGTTCTTTAATAATATCGCAGAACCAAACCATTTGCACGTCGGGCTGTGCCTTCAATGCGGGAAGATGCTTACCGTTTGCGAT
>JAZRLT010000081.1:0-3514 GCA_045646995.1 Eubacteriales bacterium
CGTCTGCCGATTCCGCCACATCCGCATGTTTAAGCGCGATTTGTATTGTATCGCGCTTTATAATATTAACCTAAAAGAGTTTTTTTGTCAAGATAAATTAGCGTTAATAATATGGATAAATACCATAATACCAATCTATCAAACTCTTGACTGATTTAGTGGTCTTGAAATCTTTTCCGATGACCTTTTTTATGATCTTTCCGTTTTCGAAAATAACCATACAAGGTATATCGCCGATTTGATAATCGTGATAGATTATCTGATTATAATCGCATTCAACCTTTCCGAAAACGAATTCGCCGTCGTGCTCCTTAATTAGATATTCCATTTCTTCAAACAAAGCGGCACTTTTAGATTCCCATATTGCGCCGAAGACTAAAATTACGGGAAGCTTTTCCTGAAGTACACAGCATTCGAAATTATACGTGTTAATACGTATCGGCTTTTTCATAAAGACACCTTCGGTTTACTGTTTTGCCGTTTCTTTTTCTTCGAGGCGCTTTTTTGCTACGGAAAGCATAAGCTTGATTCGGTTGAGCTGGTTTACTTCGCTTGCGCCGGGGTCGTAGTCTACCGCCACGACATTGGATTCTGGATAGAATTTGCGCAACTGCTTGATTACGCCCTTTCCGACGACGTGATTAGGGAGGCAAGCGAACGGTTGAATACAAACGACGTTGGGGGTTCCGTGGCTGATAAGCTCTGCCATTTCGCCCGCAAGAAGCCAGCCTTCGCCGTATTGGTTACCGATCGAAATAAGGGGCTTTGCCAGTTCTGCGATCTCTTCGATCGTTATAGGGGCATCAAAGCGTTTGCTTGCTTTAAGAGCATCTATTGCGGGCTTTCTGAATGTCTGTATAGCCTTAATGCCTGTGCTCGAAATGAACGCACTGACCTTGCTTGTGCCAAGGAATTCGCTCGTGTAGACTAAGTTGTAGAAGCAATAGTTAAGGAAATCCATAAGGTCGGGAACGACGGGCTCGGCGCCTTCCTTTTCAAGAAGCTCTACAAGGTTGTTGTTAGCTAAGGGCATATACTTGACAAGAATTTCGCCGACGATTCCGACTCTTGGCTTGCGGATAGAATCATCAATAGGAAGATTATCGAAATCCTCTACTATGCCGCGGCATATGAATTTGTGACTGTATTTGGTTTTGGGATTTGTAAGTGCGTCTATGCAAATCTCGCGCCATTTTTCGTGAAGAGCATTAGCGGAATGAGGAGTAGTTTCATAAGGACGGACTCTGTAAAGACAGCGCATCAATAGATCGCCGTATATAATCGCTTTTGCCGCATCTAAAATCATTAAAGGACTAAGCTTAAAGCCTTCGTTTTTCTCCATACCGTTCATATTCAACGAAATTACGGGGATATGGGAAAGACCGACTTTATCCAATGCACGGCGGATAAATGCTATATAGTTACTCGCGCGGCAGCAACCGCCGGTTTGGGTCATGATAATTGCGAGTTTATTGGTATCGTATTTGCCCGAGAGAACGGCATCCATGATCTGACCTACTACGGTAATGGAAGGGAAGCAAGCGTCGTTGTTTACGTACTTCAAACCAACGTCGATAGCACCTCTGTTATCGTTTCGGAGAAGCTCGATCTTATATCCGTGCTTTGCAAACATAGGCTCGACAAGATCAAAATGAATAGGGCTCATCTGGGGGGCTAAAATGGTATAGCCCTCGTTGAACATTTGCTTGGTGAATTCAGCGCGATTGTAAGCGAGCGATGTGGGCTTCGCTACTATTCCGTGTTCATCGCGTATGCCGATTGCGGCAAGCAAACTTCTGATTCTGATACGTACTGCGCCAAGGTTATTAACCTCGTCGATCTTCAATACGGTATAAAGCTTGTTGCAACGCTCGAGGATTTCACTGACCTGATCTGTAGTTACTGCATCAAGTCCGCAACCGAACGAGTTTAACTGAATTATTTCAAGATCGTTTCTTTTGCTAATAAATTCTGCAGCTTTGTAGAGACGAGAATGGTATGTCCATTGGTCGTTTGTTCGGAGCGGTCTGGTAGGTTCGAAGTCGATAGGGAGACTGTCCTCCGAAAGAACGTCTAAGCCGTAAGAAGCGATAAGCTCGGGTATACCGTGGTTAATTTCGGGGTCGATGTGATAGGGTCTGCCCGCGATAACGATACCGCGACGGTTTTCCTTTTCGATTCTGGCAAGAAGTTCGCGACCCTTGTTGGCGATATCATCCTTTGCACGTGTTTGCTCAGCCCACGCGGCTTTGACAGCAGAACGAACCTCCTTCGCGGAAATGCCCCACTCCTCCGCACACATCATAACGAGTCTGTCTGCGGCTGTCTTTTCAGTTGTGAAGGCAATAAAGGGTCTTAAATATTTGACGTCGCCGTCTGTGATGGATTCGACGTTGTTTTTGAGGTTTTCGGGATAGGAAACAACGATAGGGCAGTTGAAGTGGTTTTGCGCCTTAGTGGTTTCTTTTCTTTCATAGAATACACAAGGGTGGAAAATAGTTTTAAGTCCGTTGTCAATGAGCCATTGTACGTGACCGTGTGACAATTTTGCGGGATAGCATTCGGACTCGGAGGGGATGGTTTCCATACCGAGCTCGTATATTTTACGCGTGGAAAGGGGAGATAGGACAACGCTAAATCCCAATTCCTTAAAGAACGTAGCCCAAAACGGGAAGTTCTCATATATATTAAGCACTCTCGGTATACCGATAACGCCTCGCGGAGCTATTTCCGGAGAAATGGGCTCGTAATCAAATATGCGCTTTAATTTATAGGCATACATATTTTCGCCCTTCTCGGCGGAAACGGAACTGCCTGCACCTCTTTCGCAACGATTGCCTGTGATATGCTTTCTGTTGCCGGGGAATTGGTTGATGGTGAGCATACACTTGTTAGAGCAACCCTGACATCTTACAGCGGTGGTTTTGTATTCGAGCGCTACAATTTCGTCAACGGAGAGCATAGTGCTCTTTTGGCCCTTGTATCTGTTTTTGGCGATTAATGCGGCACCGAACGCGCCCATTATGCCCGAAATGTCGGGACATACGGCGGTAGCACCGGAAATCTTTTCGAAAGCACGCAAAACGGCTTTGTTGTAGAAGGTACCGCCCTGTACAACAACGTGTTCGCCGAGCTCTTTTGCGTCTGCAAGCTTGATAACCTTGAATAACGCGTTTTTGATTACCGAATACGCAAGCCCTGCGGAAATGTCGCTTACCGTTGCCCCTTCCTTTTGAGCCTGCTTAACGTTGGAGTTCATAAATACGGTACATCTTGTGCCGAGATCGACGGGAGCGGTTGCAAATAAAGCCTTTTCGGCAAACTTTGCCGCAGTATAGTCAAGTGAGTTTGCGAAGTTTTCGATAAACGAACCGCAACCGGACGAGCAAGCCTCGTTAAGAAGAACGTTGTCTACGTAACCGTTCTTGAGCTTGATGCATTTCATATCCTGACCGCCGATGACGAGAACGCAGTCAACATCCTTGTCGAAGAATGCGGCAGCGGTGCAGTGGGC
>JAZRLT010000082.1:0-6647 GCA_045646995.1 Eubacteriales bacterium
CGTTTGCTATTTTATCGGCGTGCTTGCCGTTATCGTGTCGGGTATCATACTTAAAAAGACTAAAATGTTCTCGGGTGAGACCGCGCCCTTCGTTATGGAATTGCCGTCCTATCATCTTCCTACTCTTAAGAGCGTTCTTCAATCGATGTGGGAACGCGGATGGTCGTTCATTAAAAAGGCGGGTACGGTTATCCTTCTTTCAACGATAATTATCTGGGCGGGTAACTCCTTCGGTTTCGAAAACGGTAAATTCGTAAGCGATTTTGCGGGTCTCGAAAGCGGAAGCTTCCTTAGTCATTTGGGAAGTCTGGTCGCTTGGATATTCACTCCGTTGGGATTCAACGACCCTACCGCCGCGGTTGCTACGCTTATGGGTCTTATCGCGAAGGAAGAGATCGTCGCAGTATTCGGTGTTGCCGATTTTACCGCGTTGGGTGCGCTTTCCGCGTTCTCCTTCCTTGTGTTTAATCTTCTTTGCGCCCCCTGCTTTGCGGCAATGGGAGCGATAAGACGCGAAATGAATTCGGCGAAATGGACTGCGTTCGCTATTGGTTATCAAAGCGTGTTGGCTTATGCCGTATCGCTTGTGATCTATCAGTTCGGCTCGGTTATAACGGGTGCCTTTGCCGGAGGTATAAGCTACGTTTGGCTTGTCCTTGCCTTTGCAACGGTCGTCTTTGCCGCGTATCTGCTCACAAGAAAGCCTAAAAGGGTGAAATAATATGGAATATCTGCCTACCGTTTTAATATGTATCGGTCTTGCCGCCTTCGTCGGACTCTTGATATATTCGCTTATACGCGATAAGAAAAAGGGTAAGGGCTGCTGCGGATGTTGTTCCGACTGTTCGCTTTGCGGCAATAAAAAAGAAAAATAATCAAAAAACGAGCCGTGATTGTTGCAATTACGGCTCGTTTGGGTTAAAATAAAGAAAAATCAGAAAGATTCGGAGAAATATTATGTTTGATAAGAAGTTGACCGCCGTTATATCTGTTGACGGTATGCATTGTAACCATTGTAAGGCTCGCGTTGAGGCGGCGTTGAAATCACTCAAGGGCGTTAAAAAGTTTGTTGTGTCACTTGAAGATGCGTCTGCCGAGGTGGTATATGCCGAGGGTAAGATAACTCCCGCGGAGATCGCTTCTGCCGTTACGGCTTCGGGATTTGAATCTAAGATAAAATGAGAGAAGATAAAATAATTAAGGTCGGAGGAATGTCATGCGTTCGCTGCTCTGCCGCCGTGGAAAATGCGCTTAACGCCGAAAAGGGTGTTATAAGCTGTTCCGTTTCCTACGCTAACGGACGCGCCGAGGTCAGCTTTGACAATTCTCTGACTAATATCAAAGCCTTGGAAAAGGCAATAAAAAAAGCGGGATATACCGTAATAGAGGACGTAAAGAGCGCGCGTAAAAGGGAATTTAACGATTTGCTGATAACGTTTTCCTTATGCGCCTTGCTTGCGTTGCCGTTCTTTGTGATGATGGCTTTTATGCTCGTCGCTCCCGATTCTCATATTATGCATATCTTGCATAACGGGTATCTCCAGCTTGCCTTGGCTACGCCGATTCAATTCGTAGCGGGCTTTCGCTTTTACCGCGGTGCGGTGAATTCTCTTAAGAATAAAAGCCCGAGTATGGACCTTCTCGTCGCGCTCGGTACTACCGCTTCCTATTGTTACAGCGTTTATATGCTTTTGACGGGCGGAAATACCTTCTATTTCGAAAGCTCGGCTATGATAATTACGCTCGTGCTTCTCGGAAAAATGCTTGAATCCCGCGCCCGCGCTAAAACGAGCGAGGCGATAGAAAAGCTTATGGACCTTTCTCCCAAGCGTGCTACGGTCGTTCGTGACGGGGCTGAAATTGAAATCCCCGCTTCGGGTATTCTTGTCGGAGATACCGTGGTTGTGCGTCCGGGTGAGGCTTTGCCTGCCGACGGACATATCGTTTCGGGATATTCCGATATCGACGAATCGATGCTTACGGGCGAGGCTATGCCGATATCCAAAATCGTCGGAGATAAGGTTTACGGCGGTACGGTAAACGGTAAGGGCTCATTCAGATTCGTTGCGGAAAACGTTGGTACCGATACCGTTCTTTCGGGCATAATACGGCTCGTTGAGGACGCTCAAGCCTCGAAGGCACGAATCCAGAATGTCGCCGATAAGGTCTCTTCCGTTTTCGTTCCTGCGGTTACCGTTATTTCGTTAATAACCTTCGGTATAACCTGTTTTTTGACAAAAAGCGTGTCCGACGCGCTCGACAGCGCTGTCGCGGTGCTTGTTATAGCCTGTCCCTGCTCGCTCGGTCTTGCTACACCGACCGCGCTTATGGTCGGTATAAACCGTGCCGCTTCGATGGGTATTCTTATAAAAAATGCCGACGCGCTCGAAAATGCTTGTCGAATAAAGGCGATAATTCTCGATAAAACGGGTACTCTTACCGAGGGCAATCCCCGAGTTACCGAAACCGTCGTTCTTGATGATACGGTCGAAAAGGTTCATTTCTTCGCCGCTTCCGCCGAATCACGCTCCGAGCATCCGCTCGCTTCGCTTATAGTGAAATCCTTTGACGGTGAAATTTCCGAGCCGACGGAGTTCGAGTCGGTGACGGGATGCGGCGTTTCTGCGGTTGTAGAAGACCGCAGCGTAATTGTAGGTAAGCCCTCTTGGGTTTATGAAAAATGCGGTATTGAAATCGATGAGTCCGTTTCCGCGCTTTCCGAAAAGGGAAGCGTCGTCGTTTGCGCGGTCGATAAGACCCCTGCGATGGCGTTTTCGCTTTCCGATCCCGTGCGCGTCGATTCGCCTTCCTCGGTTTTGCGCTTGAAGGAGCAGGGAATATATACCGTCCTCGTCACGGGCGATAATGAAAAAACCGCCGAATCGGTTGCGAAAGAGGTCGGTATCGACGAGGTCGTCGCAAACGTGTTGCCCGAGGGTAAGGTAGAAAAGCTTAACGAGCTTCGCGAGAAATACGGCTTTGCAGCTATGGTGGGCGACGGTATAAACGACGCTCCCGCCCTTGCCGCCGCCGACGTCGGCTTTGCCGTCGGTAACGGTACCGATATCGCGATGGAATCGGGAGATATCGTTTTGGTAGGTAAAGGAATATCCGCTGTTTCCGATTCGATAGCGCTTTCCCGTGCGACGATGCGTAAGATAAAGCAAAACCTATTTTGGGCGTTTTTCTATAATTCGGTGGGAATCCCTCTCGCCGCATTCGGTCTGTTAAATCCCGTTATCGCGGGCGCCGCGATGGCTATGTCTTCGGTTTCTGTCGTTACGAATTCGCTTTTGTTAAAGAAAATAAAATTAAAGTAGGTGTAATTATGCGTAAAATTATCGCTTTGGTTCTTTTGATTTGCTTGTCCGTGTCCTTTGCGGGCTGCGGTATGGTAACAAGACTTTTTACGGAAGAAAAAAAGGTTTCCGTAAAAATCGAAGACTCGTCGGACGTTGTCGAGGATAACTCCGCGGTCGTGGCGCCTCCCGACGCTTCCGAAAATTCTTTCGACTTTACCGAAAGCTCTGAAATCGTAGAGCCCGAATCCTCCGAAATTGACGAGGAATCCTTCGTCGAGCTTGGATTTGATTTGATGAATTACGCCGAAAGCTTCGTTACCGTCGGACCGTTGGACGTTTTCGTCGTCGATGACTCGGCTTTCTATGATTACACTAACGAAAGCAATAAGTACGGTGACGTGAATACTAACTATACCGTCGCGTTCCGCGCAAGAAGAGATATTAAAAATTTCGCCTTGCTTAAATACGACGAATCGATAACCTTGTGTATAGAAAAATACTTCAAATCGGTTAAAAATATGAAAGCGGGCGATATCGTCATTGCACAGCTTTACGTAAACGATATGTCGATAAATTCGGGCTTTGCATACCGCGAAACGGCTGATTCCGATGCGGCGTACTTCTATTTTACTCCCGATGTGAGCGGTATGTCGGCGATTCCGTTGGATATTAATATCTACGAGCCGAACCTCGACGATACGTATATGTCTATAGTAGGAAAAGCCCAAAACCTCGATTATTACGCGTTCTTCGATATCGACCTCGACGGAGATAACGAGCTTATTCTCAGAACCGGCTTGGACGAGGCGGGAAGTAGATTTGAATTTTACGATATGATAGAGGGCGTCGGAGTGAAGCTCGGCGAAGCCTCTGCGTATAATTCGGGTCTTTTCAGCGACGGTACCTATTTGATTATAAACGGCGCTCATATGGGATATGAATGGGCTGATAAGGTTATAATCAAAAACGGAAAAATCGAACTTGAAGTGATTTTCGATAGAGAAATCGGTTACGACGAGGATTATTACGAATTTGAGTATTACGTAAATACATATCGCTATTAAACAGAAAACCTATCGGTTTTAATCCCGATAGGTTTTTTCTACTTTATTTCCTGCTCTAACTCGTCAAAAATCTCGCTGTCGAAGAATTCGCGTAAATTGATGTCTAATCCGTCGCAAATTTTCTTTATAGATACGATACCCGGATTTTGGCTTTTTTCGTTAAGCATACTGTAAATGGTAGATGGAGGTAGACCGCATAAATTAGCTAAAGCATTAACCGATAGCTTTCGTTCGTCGCATAAATGAATAATACGTGCAGCAACCGCTGTTTTGGTATTCATTTTATTTCCTGCTCCAAATCGTCAAATATCTCGCTGTCAAAAAACTCGCGTATGCTGATATCTAAACCGTCGCAAAATTTCTTTACGGTAACGACCGAAACATCGCGCCTGTTTTCATCCAGCATACTGTAAGCGGTCGAAGGGGTAACTCCCGATAAATTGGCTAACTCGTTGGTTTTGATATTTCTTTCTTTACATATTTCGCGGAATCTTTTTACTATCGCATCCTTGATACTCATACAATCACCTCAAGAATATTCTACTTTTATTCCGCAACAGCGTATACGCACTTGCGTAATGACGAGAATTATGTTAAAATTATCTCAAGGAGATGATTATATGAACGATTTAGGATGCACTTTTTTCGGAGAACACGACTGTCCCGACAGTATCGAGCCTATACTTCGCGAAACAATAATCAAGCTTATAAACCGATACGGAGTTATATACTTTTTCGTTGGAAATGACGGAAAATTCGACCGAATGGTTACCAAGGTATTAAAGGAGCTTGAAAATTATTATTATGATATATATATTTCGGTAACGCTTGCTTATTTTCCTAAAAATGATGCGGAGCTATACGATAGATTTACGCAATATCCTTTCTTGACGGAAACGATACCCGACAGAGAAGCTATCGATTATCGTAACGAATATATGCTTGAAAATTCAAATTACGTTATCGCTTACGTTACGAATAATAGAAGTACGGCAAAAAAGTACGTCAGAAAAGCGTTGAAAGAAAATAAAACCGTAATAAATCTCGCCGAGCTTATTGAAGAATAAGCAATGTGTTTTCGATCACGAAACAATTAATGCATTTGTAGGGACAGGCGTCCTCGACTGTCCGTTACATGGCAATTTGTATTGCATATTAATTTAAAATAAAACGCGGCATTTGTTACGTTTTCGATTTTATTTTTATATACACATAATTATACGAAATCGGACAGTCGCTGTTCACCCCAAAAATCTTCGATTTTCGGGGACCCCGTTTGACGCCTGTCCCTACATAGTTGTAATTGTTATGCGGGTAATGTAATGGAGCGGTGCTCTACAAAAAAAGTCCTATCAATTAATCTCGCCGAGCTTATTGAAGAATAAGTGTTATATCTTATTGACTATCATTCCCGATTCTGTTAAAATATATAAGATATTAATATGCGAGGTATGTTATGAATACAAAATCTGCATTTGATTATTTGACAGGTAAATTAAAGGTTGACGATGATGCCGCACGAATTTCCGCGCTCCGCGGTGCGGAGGAGGGTATCGTTCTCCTTGAAAATAAAAAGAACGCGCTTCCTTTGAAGAATGACGAAGCAGTCGCATTCTTCGGAAGAATGCAAAAGCATTATCTTATGCTCGGTACGGGCTCGGGCGGACGTGTTTCGCCTAAAGAAACTACCGATATCTTTTCTTCGCTCGTTTCGCTCGGCTTGAAGCTTGATAAAGAGGTCGAGGCGTTCTACGACGATTACGTCGAAAAGAACCCTTATGACGACAGAGGCGGCTGGATACATCCTTTTTCTCAGACCGAGCCTCTGCTTGATGACGCCTTCGTTGCGTCCGCCGCTTCGCGTAATACTACCGCACTCTTCATTTTAACCCGTACTGCGGGCGAGGACTGCGACCTTGCCAACGAAAAGGGCGCCTATTATCTTACCGACGTCGAGCTTTGTAACCTTAAGCTTATCCGTAAGCATTTCGACAAGGTCGTTGTTCTTATAAACGCCTGCGGAATCATCGATATCGCTTCGATTGCTTCGACTTCGCCCGACGCGCTTGTGATGCTCTGGCAGGGCGGTATGCTCGGCGGTCTTGCCGCCGCGAACGTGTTGATGGGTGTGACTTCTCCCTCGGGTAAATTGCCCGATACCGTCGCTCTCTCCCGTGAGGACTATCCCGCTTACGAGAACTTCGGCAAACCCTCCCGTAATTGCTATTGCGAGGATATCAACGTCGGGTATCGCTATTTTAACACCTTTGCGCTTGATAAG
>JAZRLT010000083.1:0-4779 GCA_045646995.1 Eubacteriales bacterium
CCGTTCAGGGCAGAGACGCTTACGTTGACGGTATTCCCGCTTTCCGCGCCAATAACGTTCGTGCGGTAGACCTTCGCGCGGGTGCGGCGATGGTTCTTGCGGCACTTTCTGCCGACGGAAAAACGGTTATCGAGGATATCCACCATATCCAGAGAGGTTATGAGGATATGGTCGGAAAGCTTCGCGCTGTCGGCGCGGATATCAAGTTGATATCCGACGCTCAGTAACCTAAAAAGAATACGAGAGTAAGAGGACAGAGAACTTTACGTTCCCTGTCCTCTTTTGTTTATATGCTTTGATTTGTTTCCGTAGGTGCCGTTGTTAGAGCCGAGCCGTAAATTCAGTAAGGAAGCTCAAAATTGTGGAACACCCAATGGTTGTCCCAACCGTCAAATCTGAATTCGACAGTTTTGAATTCCAAGCGTTCGTCGGGAATAACGACCGTCGGGTCTTTTTCGAACGCAGCTCTGTCTTCCTCGTTTTTGAAATATGCGCTTGTGACCGAATAGGTAATATGACCTGCTACCGGGCCCGTATTATGCTCCTTTATGGCATATTCGCTCTTATAGTAATATATATCCGAGCCTCGTGCGTCGCCGGAGTAGTAAAGCTTTCCGTCATATTCCATAAACGGACCGTCACCGAATATTTCTAACGTAAGAAGGCCGTCAAAGTATTTTCTCATCTGCGTTACCAACGCGATGTAATTCGGGAAACGGGAGTCGGTGACCTCATACATTTTCACAAGCTCCATCTTATCGGTATCCCAAAATTCGAGATATTGGTCGGAGGTCTCGACGTTGCCGAGTCCTGCGAAAATCTCGTAATATTCCGCGGCAGGACGTATTACCTTTTCGTATATCTCGTCGGAGGACATCGAAGTGAGCTTGTTGTAATTGAAACGGCGTCCTTCGTATTTGTCCGAAATAATAGGCTTGCGCATAACTCGGGATTCTGTGGAGGTGGGTCTCCATTTTCCGTCGGGAGAGTAGAACCAAAACAAAGAATTGAAGGTTTCCAGCACGTAGGGATAGTTATATACCTTTCGGAAAACGGGGTCGTACATTTTTCCGTTTTGGCTGTTGTACTCGATTATTCTTCCGCCGATTGTTATCGTCATGGTGGGATTTATAGGTTTATCCTCGTACCTCCAATTTGCGCGGTTAAGGGTTTCAATAATTGAAGGCTTGTCGGATTCTTGTATCATTGCGCTGACTTTGTTGTTTGCGCTGACGGCGGTTGCGGTTATATCACCGTGATAAACGTAGGTAAGCTCTTCGTCGGCAAGGAAGGTATTGACGATTTCCTTGTCGTCTTTCGAAAGCAAAAGCCTGCGTTTGCCGTCTCTGTCGAGAAATGCACCGTGGTCGGACGAATAGTATAGCGTCTTATCTTCAACGGAGAAAACCCAATCGCAATCCATTTCAACGGCTTTGTTATCCCATTTGGCGTTTTGGATAAGCGATATAATCTTTTTTTCCTCGGTTTCGGTTATGTCGGCATATCTGTTGGTAGGCCCCGAATCGGTATAAGCGGTTACGTTACCGTTGCTTTCGTAAAAGGGGATATTTCCTTCAAAGATTTTTGCCGTAACGGCAACGATTTCGTATATCGGTCTATTGGGTGCGCTGTTTTGTACTTCAGTCAGCTTGCTAAACACTACCTCAACGAGAGTATTGGCTTTTATTTTCGAAGTGTCGCCGCACACAACTCGGTAAATAAGCCCCATATCATCGCGCGCAATAAAGGATTCCTTGCCCTCGGTTTTTATTACGGTCATAATCATTTTCCCGTTGAGCGAGGCATCGGATTTTACTTCCGTTATTTTATCGGACAATAGGGGGAAACCGAAAACCTTCTCGGCATCCACTTCGGCGATGAAAATATTACCGGTTCTTCTTTTATCCTTTCCGACCAAATCACGCCTTATGTTTACTTTGGGAGCAGTTTCTTCGAATATGATTTTTTTGTAGGGGATGTAGATATTTCCGCCCGATTCGGATTCGATATAAACAAGAACAAGCGCTTTGGTTCGGAAGAATTTTTCGTCGTATTTTGCGACGTCTGCCTTTAATGCCGACGAGGTGCAGGAACCGACCAATTGCATTAATTCGCCGTACGAGACTATCGTTTGAGCCGATACCGTGTCCATGGCAATATTATTGTAGTTATAGTCCGTGAAAATTCCGCGGTAGTGCGTGAATTCGCATTCCAAAGCCTCGCCTGACGCGTCGTAATACATAAGCTCCGGCTTGGCAAAGAAGTTTTCGTGGCCGTAAACGTCGGAAAGCTTTAGCTCAGTTATAACGATAGCGGAATTGGAGGCAGGTAACTCAAAACCTCTGTTAGGAGTAGAATACCAATATGTTATCGTAACACCCGTTTCATCGACGTGAACTCTGGGAACACTTCTTCTTATTTCAAAGTTACCGTAACAAAAATCGTTTATAAGTAATACGTTTTCTTTGAAATAATTTTTATCCAGCTTTTTCAATGCGGCAATAGCTTCCTCGTTGTTGACGTATTCAATTTCTTCGAGGTGTTTTATTGCGGCATCGCGTGTTTCAATGCTGTTTATGACGTCCGGGACATTTTCCGCAGCACCGTTTATGAGTACGACTTCGTCTCTGTATGCATAACTTCCGGAGTAGTATTTAACGGAGAAGTCGATATCTCTCGGAGTTGTATCATAAACGTATTCGATTTCCGATACCTCGTCCGAAATTTCGTCGGAGCTCTCAATGGTCGCATCCGAGCTCTCAATGGTCGCATCCGAGCTGTTGCCGCTTGTGTCGGCATCATTGTCCGACGGACCCGTGAGGAAGAGGACCGAAAGTACAACAGTCAGCATAACGGCGATGATTATTATCCAAAACATCGGTTTTTTATAAGTTAATGCGTTTTTCACTCTCTGTTTCACTCCTATCTCGCCGAACGCGACGGGGCAGGCGGCAATAACGCTTCGTTTGATTCCGCATTCGAGGAGCGCGCTTGCGTACGCCTTTCGCGCTTCGGCGTTCATTTTTTCGACGACCTTTTCATCGCAAGCCGTTTCGATATCTCGGCAAAGGAGTATATATGCTATCCATACGAGCGGGTTGAACCAATAAACCGTAAGAAGCATATATCCGAACGGCTTTATAAGATGGTCGAGCCGTTTGATATGAGCCCTTTCGTGGGCGATTATGTGATGTTCGGTTTCGGAGGAAAGTCCGAAGGGAAGATAAATTTTCGGCTTTATAATTCCTAAAATAAAGGGAGAGCCGACGTTCTCGCTACGACGGACGTCGTTTTCCTCGGGAACGGATTCTGAAACACGTCTTTTTAAAAGAAGGTAATTTACTGCAGCGTATATTCCCATTACCGCCATACCGACTATCCATACGATACATCCGACGTTCGTAAAGGTCTTAATGGGGTTTTTCTTGGGATTTTCGGTGACTGCAGACGATATAGCGCCGTTTAAGCGGTCGTCTACGGGTTTTATTCCCGATTGAATATAATCCTTGTCGGGAATGACATCGGGAATCTTATTCTCGGGAGTGTTGTTGTCGGGTGTTGCTTGGGGTTGGTCGGTTACGCCCGAAGATACCTCGGGATCGGGCTTGTCGATATTCGCTATCGGGGGTATGATTATAGGTTCGTTTGCGCTGTTATCGGCTCGGTCCTCGGAAATATCTTCTGTCGAAACGGTTTCGGAGATATCTTCCGAAACAAAGTCGGAGACGGATTCCGAGGTATATATAGCGTCGGGATTGAGTGTTTGAACGCTTGGAATAAGACTTAATTCGCTTTCTATAGAGAAAGGGATGATAAGCCGTAACCCGACGACCGCCCATAAAAGGCAAACCGTCCATCTCGGCGCGAACTTTTTGAGGGCAAGTCTTATAATTATGACTGCCGCGATAAGCCAAGTCGCCGAAACGCTTAGGTTAAATAGATTTATAAAGAATTGCGACACGGTTTATTTACCTCCGCGCTCGATAATGCGTCTTATTTCTTCGACGTCCTCTTGTGAAAGGTTTTGCTGCTTAGCGAAGGCGGCGATAAACGCGGGAAGCGAGCCCTCGAAGCGCTTTTCGAATATTTCGTTAAGCTCAGCACGTTGGATTTCATCCTTCGAAACAATAGACGTTACGATAGAGTTTTCGTTCTTCAAAACACCGCGATCCTCGAGTCGCTTTATAACGGTATAGGTAGTCGTTCTCGACCAATCGAGCTTTTCCTTGCAAAGCTTCGCGAGGTCCTTACAGGACATCGGCTCTACCTCCCATAAAATAAGGCAGAATCTGTATTCGCTTTCGTGTACTTTCGGTGTGTTCATTTTTATGTACCTCCTTTAAAGGTCCGTCTAATCCGCTAGACCATCTATAGTCTAACATATTAGACGGTCGTTGTCAATAGAAAAATAAGAAAACGGAGCATTTCGCTCCGTTTTCTTTTATTAAACCTCTTATGGATTATTGGTCTTTTGCGTTCTGCGCCACTATGCCAAATAGAACGAACCCGAGGGCGAAGCAGAATGACGCAGAATGGAAAAACAGAGTCCGAAGCTGTACAAAGGTACTGCGAGAGGCTCTGTTTTTTCATAGCACAAAAAATATGATAATTCCTTAAAAAAGAAACCCTTATAGAAATAAGAAAAAAAATAAAAAAGAACGCACAATTAGGTCTTTAATAAAAACCTTTTTGTGCGTTCTGTGTTATTCTGCCTAGCGCGATTACATAGGGGAGCCGTCTTTTGCGCGTCTAATCTTATTCGTTGTAGTCTTAACGAAG